>CAWUOE010000085.1:0-11064 GCA_963923355.1 uncultured Gemmataceae bacterium
GGAGTATCGTCGGCAGCGTCAGATGTGTATAAGAGACAGGTGCGAGAAATACCAGATCCAGACCCCGTTCTGCTGCCTTGAAAATGATTTCACGCTGGTGGATCCGGTACGCCATCGCCAGATGGTGGATAAAGTTCTGCGGCAGATGGTGACGGCCAGGGAGTGCCGGGCCACTCATGTGCGCCTGTTCGCGGGTTTTACCCCCCTGGCCACCATGACGGAAATCCAGTGGGATGGCTTGCTGGACGCACTCCATGAATGCCAGAATCTGGCTGACAAATTGGGTTTGGAAATTGCGATCGAGACCCACGGCGCGATTGACCATGGTCCGGCCGGTGAAGCCATCCACCTGCCCACGGTGACCACCGATCAGCAGGGCCTCAGCCGGCTGCTCCATCACATGCCACAGAGGACCGGGATCAATTATGATCCCGGAAACATCAAGGCTGCCGAGGGCAACTCAGAAAACCTGCACCTGCACCTGTTGAACCACCGGGTCAATTATTGCCACCTCAAGGATTGGAAAAGGCAAGGGCAGGGGTGGGTCGCATGCGCTGTCGGCGACGATGACTTGGATTACGGATCGCTCATTCGCCGGATGCATTTTAACGGGGTCTACCTGATCGAATATGAACCCCTCCACGACCCGGAGGACGGTATCCGGCGCAGCCTCCACAGCCTGAAGTCTGCGGGGCTCGGAATCGCCATGGATTTTTAGCGAGCAATTCCAGCCATCAGGCAAGCCCTCGCCCACGTGACCATGAAGGAGCAATTCCACCCTTGCGGCACCCTTCAGACGGATATTCCCCGGTCAAAATAGAAGCCTGATTGCGCGTCTTTGGACAATGATTTTCCAAGTCCATTTGAAATAAAAGCCATACCCGCTCTTTTTTAAAATTGATATTTCAGCCTTCTTCAGGCTGCGGGTAATGGCTGCCAATGATTCAACCTGGTCGGTTTCAGGGAATTTTTCCTCAGTTTGCCTTCGATTTCAATCGCCGATTGAAAAAGGCGACCAAGGCGCGATCAGCAGTCTCGGCGTCTTTCCCCTTGAAACCATGACCCGCGCCCTGGAGGGTGAGCAATTCCGCCTCCACCCCGCAATGCTTGAGCCTTTCCACCAGCCATACCGCCTGTTCATGGGCGACATACTTGTCCTCCGTCCCATGAATGCACAGGGTGGGGGCGGCGTTGGGGCTAACCCAATTGAGCGGGCTGGAACGGATGTGGGCCTGGAGGGCCGTTTCCAAGTTGCCTCCAAGGAAAAGGGGCAGAACCTCCGCCGCATCAACGCTCTTGCCGTAGGATTTTGTGAAATCGCTTGGCCCGTAGACATTCACGACGCAATTGACGCGGCTGGAAACACCAGGATTGCCTCCCTCGCCCTCAAATTCCTTGACATCGCCGGTCACCCCCAGGAACTGCGCCAGGTGCCCACCGGCTGATCCACCCGTCACGCCAATGCGCTGCGGGTCAATCCCGTACCGGGTGGCGTTGGCCCTCAGCCAGCGGACCGCGGCCTTGGTGTCATGGACCGCGGCGGGGAAACGATATTGCGGTGCCAATCGATAGGAAATGGTGACTGCGGCAAAACCTTCCCCGGCAAGGGTCCGGACCAGGTTGTCATAGCTCTCCCGTTTGCCGGCGCGGAATCCGCCCCCGTGGATGCAAAGGATGCAGGGCAGTGGCCCTTTGGGATTTTTGGGCCGTGCCATGTTCAACTGCAATGACACGCCTTCGGGACGACTGTATTCCAGCCCTGTGTCGAACTGGACCTCCTCACCCGCCCTCAAAGCCTGAAGGGGGAGGAAGAACAAAACGATCCAGATGATCCGGTGGGAATGAAAGTGACCCATGGAAGCCCCCCGCTGGCTGGTTGGGAATAAAATCGGATTTCAAATGACTTTATCGCGGATGGTTCTCGGCTTCCGGCGGACTTAAGGGAACTGTTTCATTGGGAAACAACAAGTTCACCCAGCAGTCCTGCCAGGGCATGGCCCGACAGGGTGACCAACCGGTCCTCCACCTGGATTTCAAAGAGGTCCAGCACCTCTTCCTGTTTGGCGATTCGTACCGAAACACCGGGAACGAGGCCCAATTCCATCCAGCGTTTCAATCGGGCAGGATTGTCATCGCGAACTTCGCGGATGAGAACGGACTGCCCGACCTGGAAGTCCACCAGGGGCTGGAAACTCCGGGTGACCAGTTCCCCGGCAGCCGTGGGGATGGGGTGACCGTGGCAATCCTCGTCCGGTTCACCCAGGTAGGAAGCCAACGCCTGTTCCAACCGGGGTGAAATGGCATGCTCGAGGGCTTCGGCCTCCTGGTCCACCTCGCTCAAGTCCAAACCCAGAACCTTGGTGAGAAAAAGCTCCACCAAACGGTGACGCCGGATGACGCGACGCGCCTCAGCCTTGCCGGTCTCGCTGAGTTGGGCCCCCCGACCCGGCTGGTATTCAATCCAACCGGCTTCCGCCAAACGACGAAGCATTCCAGTGACGCTCGGCGCTGTCACCTTCAACGTTTGGGCGATTTCAATCGGCAGCACACGTTGATCCACGCCACCCAAAGCGTGGATGGTTTTCAGGTAATCCTGAACAGCGGTGGAAGGTGGGCCGCTGTCCGAAGAAATAACAGCATTCTGCAAGGGATTGATCCAAAATCACTCTTGGCAAGCCTAAAAGCTAGCACATTTCAAAAGATTCTGGCAATTGAAAACAGGGTGTCTGTGCGACCCTTGCTGAACGAATCCAAGCGTCGGTTTGACTATGCCTTACGCATGGTTTAGGTTTAAATCTCAGTAAAGGGCGCTTAGCTCAGTTGGCTAGAGCACCAGCTCGACACGCTGGGGGTCATAGGTTCGAATCCTATAGCGCCCATAACGCCCCGGGGGTTTACCCTCGGGGCGTTTTTCATTGCGGGCTTCCTGAAACCTGGCTGATGGTTTCCCCAGCCTTGAGCAAGGCGACCAACCGACAGTAGGCTTGGTTTGATTCGAGTCCCCGGAAGTCTATCCGCCAGGAATTGGGTTCCAGTATTTCCCAGGCGGCCAAAGCCAAACCGGCAGGGTTGATCCACTCCCAGTGAAAGCTATCTTTAAGTATCACCCTTCCAGCTGGATGATTTAGAACCCGTAACCATTCGCCCTGCCATCCCCCGATCGCCCTCCCTCCAGCGTCCAAAACCTCGGTACAGCCGCCCGAGAATTTTCCAGCCAGCCAAAGGCGGCTGGTCCGGCTCGATGGCTCCATCCTGCCCGACTCAAACAAAGCGACGGCACATTTGGAGGTGTTGGCCGCATTGGATACCTCCATCGGAATAAGCGCTGCGGACGGCTGGAAGATCATTTCCCCAAGGATGGAGTCGCCCTGGCGGGCCTCCCAGATTCTGGATCCCTTGCCCGGCCGATTCAAAAACAGTTGATCCGCTTCAATCATCCAATATCGATCATCCCGGCAAACTTTTGGGAGTGGATTGACTCGGACCCACCCAAGCCTGACACTCCTATTCAGAGAATTTCGGAGGGAGTACCGGGCAAGTTGCCCAAGGGACGGCCTTCCGACATCTACCTATTCTGGCGGAACCTTCCCTATGCGCCAAATCAACCGACGAGACTTCGCCCAGGCCAGTGCAGCCCTTGCAGCCGCCATGGCAACCACTCCCATCACCAGGGCGAAAGCGGTTCAGGGATCAGATAAACCAGCCGGTGAAAAACTGCGCGTGGCGGTCACCGGGGTGAACGGTCGTGGCATGGACCATGTGAAGGGATTCCTGGATCAACCCGGCGTTGAGGTGGTGGCCGTTTGCGATGCCGACGAGGCGGTGATCGGCAACGCGATGAAGGCCATTGAGAAAAAACAGGGCAAAGCCCCGCTGTTTGTCAAGGACTACCGAAAACTGGTGGAGATGAAGGACCTGGATATTGTTTCCATCGCGACCCCCAATCACTGGCATTCACTCATGGCCATTTGGGCCATGCGTAACGGCAAGGATGTCTATGTCGAAAAACCGGTCAGCCACAATGTCTTTGAAGGCAGGCGGGCCGTGGAGGTCGCCCGTGAAACCAACCGCATTTGCCAAACCGGCACCCAGGTTCGCAGCCAGCCGGGAATCCGGCAGGCGATAGCTGATATCCAGGGAGGCAAGATCGGTCCGGTCGACTTGGCCATCGGCCTCTGTTACAAGCCCCGGGGCTCCATCGGGCAGGTGATGGGGGAAGGGGTCATCCCCAAAACGGTCGATTACAACCTGTGGTGCGGCCCGGCCCCGATGGTGCCCCTGCGTCGGAAACGGCTGCATTACGACTGGCACTGGGTTTGGGACACCGGCAACGGCGACCTGGGGAACCAGGGTATCCACCAGATGGACGTGGGACGCTGGGGCCTTGGCGTGCAAAAGCTGGCCAAGGGGATTTTCAGCGTGGGTGGGAGGGTCGGCTACAAGGATGACGGCCAGACCGCCAACACCCAGGTCACCGTCTTTGATTACGGTCCCCAAACGCTCATCTTCGAGGTTCGCGGTTTGCCCACGCCTGATTACCGGGGTGCCAAGGTCGGCAATGTCTTTGTCGGCCCGGAGGGTTCCCTGGTAATCGCCGGCTACAACAACGCGACACTGTTCGACCCCAAGGGTGGAAAGATCAAGGAATACAAGGGCGGGGCCGACCACTACGCCAACTTCCTCAAGGCGGTCCGCAGCCGCAAGAAGGAGGACCTGCACGCCGACATCCTGGAAGGCCACCTGTCCAGCGCCCTGTGCCACTTGGGCAACATCAGCCTCCGCCTGGGTAAGTCTGAAAACCTGCCCGGTGGCAAACTGACCGACTTGGATTCCAGCCGCGGGATGAAGGATTGCCTCGGCCGGCTTCAAACCCACATGGATGCCAACAAGATCAACCTGGGAGAATGGCAATTGCAGGTTGGCCGTCGTCTGGCCCTGAATCCGGACACGGAGAAATTCATCAACGACGCCGAGGCGGACACCCACCTCACGCGTGAGTACCGCAAGGGTTTTGAGGTGGATGCCAAATCCTGATCCGTTCTAGGGGATTGGAATAATACAGGGGGCCTCCGGATCAACCGGAGGCCCCCTGAACTTTGCCGCAGTCCATTCAGATCAGATCCAACTTCCTACGGGAATTCTTGGCTTTTTTGCAATCGGCGCAAGTTCCCTGAACGATCAGCGAATGGCCGTCCATCTGAAATCCATGCAGCATCGCGACTTCCTTGAGCTTGGATTCCAGCTCAGGGTTTTCAAACTCGATCATCTTGCCGCAGGAGGAGCAACGCAGGTGGTCGTGATTGGGATAGCCGTAGTCGTGCTCGAAGGTTGTCCTGGAACCGGTCACCAAACGCCGCAGTAGCCCCGCATCCACCAGTTTGGTGAGGGTGCGGTACGCGGTTGCCCGGCTCACCACGATACCGGCTTTGCGCATTTCCTCCAGCAGCGAATCGGCGTCAAAATGCTCGTGGGAACTGAAAATGAAACGGACCATGTCCTTTTGCTGGCCGGTGAAACGTTGGGCCCGCGGACGCGTGGACAGATACTCCTGAAACTTCTGCTCAGGTGTCAGCGATACCTGCACGGCATGGAGCATGGCGCAAATCCGCCCAGAAAACAATCAATCCCGGAGGGAGTCCCCTCCGGGAAATCATAACAGTTGCGGAACGGGGCGTGGTGACCCTCAGTCAGTGCGGCTGCCTGTTTGAGCGAGCGGCCGCCTGACCGGTCGGTGTGTCAAAGGCCGTATTGGTCCAGGAAACGATCGAGTGCCTTGTCCAGCTTCTCGTCCGTGTCGTAGGTGCCTTCGGCGATTTCCTTCTTGATCCGTTCCACCAGGTGCCACCGGATGGAATTCGATTTGGGCAATTTTTTGTCGCCCTTGCGGACAGGTGACTGGACCGAATCAGCCGTGGAGCCAGCCGAAAGGGCGGGCAAACGACGACGGGGCCCGAGCACGGTAGATGCCATGTGCATGTTCATGGGAGTCATTCCTCACGCTCGGCTATCGGGTAGATGTGAATTGCCCGATGCACAAGACTACGCCAGAGATAGGAACCTGACAAGCAAACCTGGGAAAACCGGGAGTAGAAATGTGTCGAATCTTCCGGCCAACCAGACTTGAGCTCGGTTTTGGACTGCCTGCCCGCCACCTTGCCTACCTCTTACATCGACCTTCCAACCCATGGAATTGAATGAATTCGAGCTGGATAGCAAAATTTATTTTCTGCCATCTTCAAGCAAATTGGCCACGCGTTGGAGCGCTTCACAGGCTGCTTCTATTTTGGGGCCAGTCGCATCCAGGTGGGTCACAGCCCGACATACCTGAGGGCCAGCCTGGCTTACCAAAACCCCCTCTTTTTTCAAAAGTGATACAAATTCATCCCCGGTGGCGATTGCGGGATTCACCTTGAACCAAACCAAATTGGTGGGTGGGTTTGGGTATTCCAAGACCAATGCCTTGGTCTGCTCAATGGTTTGGGCCACCCGTTTGGCGTGGGCATGATCTTCCGCCAGACGCTGAATGTTGTTGCGGAAGGCAAACAGGGCTCCTGCCGCCAAAATCCCGGCCTGGCGCATGGCTCCCCCGAATACTTTCCGGAATTTTCGCGCCTTTTGGATGAATGACTTGGAACCCAGGAGGGCGCTGCCCACCGGTGCGCCCAGGCCTTTGGAAAAACAAACGGAAAGGGAATCCAGTTGGGCGCCCCACTCCCGAGCCGGGATTGCCGAGGCCACCATGGCATTCCAGATCCTTGCCCCGTCGCAGTGGAGGATCAATCCGTGCTTTTGCGTCCATTCGCGCAACTGCCGGAAGCCTTCCAGGGGATGAACAGCCCCCCCACCCCGGTTGTGGGTGTTTTCCACAATCACCAGACGGGTGGAAACATAATGCTGGTTGCCCGGACGGATTTTTCCCTCGACATCCTCCAGGCGGAGGATGCCGGAAGGCGCATGCAGGGTGCGGCAGGTCACCCCGCTTAAAAAGGCCGGTCCACCGGCTTCCCACGTGTAGATGTGGCTGCTTTCGTCACACAGGATCTCATCCCCGGGCTGGGTATGTGTTTTGATGGCAAGCTGGTTGGACATGGTTCCCGAAGGAACAAAAAGGGCCTCCTCAAAACCGAAAAAATCGGCGACTTCACGCTGCAATTGGTTCACCGAGGGATCCTCGGCGACCATGTCATCCCCAACCTCCGCCCGGGCCATCACCTCGCGCATGGCTGGGCAAGGCCTGGTGACCGTATCACTGCGCAAATCGATGAATTCGCCGACTGCTGTTGGCATTTTTTCCGTCCCGGCGCACCCATTTCCAAACCAAACACACCCGAACAAATTGCTTAAAAGGGGCTATGATCCTTTGTATGGGTAGGCGTTCGGCCGGCCTGTTTCCGGCCCCTTCTTTCCATTTTCCGAACAATCCCGGGGAATCATGCCAGGAAACACTTTCGGAACATTGTTCAGGGTCACTACCGGCGGGGTGAGCCATGGCCCCGGATATGTCTGCGTGGTGGATGGCTGCCCTCCCGGAATGCCTTTGGATGTTTCAGACCTTGTCCCGGACCTGGAACGAAGACGGCCCGGCCAATCCAGGCTGACCACCCAGCGGAATGAGGCAGACACCCCCGAAATCTGGTCCGGGGTGTACAACGGAAAAACGGATGGCACCTCCATCAGCATCGTCTTTCGAAACACGGATCAGCGGAGCAATGACTATAGCAATATATCTGAACTATATAGGCCTGGACATGCGGACTTCACCTTCGATGCCAAATACGGCCACCGGGACCCGCGGGGAGGGGGCAGGTCAAGCGCCCGGGAAACCCTCTGCAGGGTGGCTGCCGCCGCCATCGCCAAAAAAGCTTTGGCCCAAGTCGGTGTGCGCATCATCGGTTGGGTTTGCGGGGTAGGGGATCTCGCCTGCCCGCCATTGGATCCGGAAACGGTCACCCTGGACGCGGTGGAGGCGACCCCGGCCCGCTGCCCCCATCCGGAAACCGCCCAGAAAATGATATCCCTGATCGATTCGGTGCGGCTGGATTGTGACAGCATCGGGGGCACCGCCACCATCGCTGCGCTGGGTGTGCCTCCCGGCTGGGGTGAGCCCGTTTTCGACAAATTGAAGGCGGATCTGGCGAAGGCCATGCTGTCTCTACCCGCCGTCACAGGCTTTGAATACGGGTCAGGTTTTCAGGCTGCCCGGATGCGGGGAAGCGAGCACAACGACCTCTTTGTCCCCAGGGGGGAACGACCTTGGGGATTGGGAACCGAAAGCAACCGCCATGGCGGCATGCTGGGTGGCATTTCGTCCGGGGAGCCCTTGGTGACCCGGGTGGCCATCAAGCCCACCAGCAGCATATCCCGACCGCAAAAAACGGTGGACCAGCAACGGAATCCTGCGGAAATACTGGTGAAGGGCCGACACGACCCCTGCCTGCTCCCCAGATTCGTCCCGATGGGGGAAGCCATGATGGCGCTCGTCCTCATGGACCACTTCCTGAGGCACAAGGCCCAATGCGGCTGAGCCGGGCAGGTGCCCGTCCGGCCGGCAGTTCATTGGCATGCCGGGCCGCCACCCGTTACGATGGAATCCGCATCCAACCCCCTCCCAAGGAATCAGCCGATGACTGGCATTGATGCCGGTGATGAACCCCGACACAACTGCGGGGTTGCAGCCATCTATCATTTGCCCAGCGACAAGCCCTCCCGCCTTGCCCCGGTTTCCGGCGCCGACCAGGTTTCGAGGCTGATTCCTCGCATGCTTTTGGACCTGCAAAACCGCGGTCAACTGGCGGCCGGCATCTCCACCTTCAACCCCAAACGGGGAAAGCTGGTGGACACCTACCGCCAAATCGGCACCGTGATTGAGGCTTTCCGCCTGAGCCACCAGGAAAAGTACGAATCGCTGATGAAGGACCATTCCGGCCCGGCCGCCATCGGCCACGTGCGCTACGCCACGTGCGGCGGATCGGAGCGCCGGCTGGCCCAGCCGTTTGAGCGGGAACACGGCTGCAAGTGGAAATGGTTCAGCTTCGCTTTCAACGGACAACTGGCCAACTACGCCGAACTGCGTGATACCCTGCTGGAAAAGTCGGACTACCACATCGTCCGGGACAACGACACGGAAATCATCATGCATTACCTGAGCAAGGCGCTCAGCAACCACCAGCAGGTCCAACCCGACCTGGTGGAGGTTTTCACCAAACTGGCGGACCAGTTTGACGGGGCCTACAACCTGGTGTTTCTCAACGCGATGGGGGACATGGTGGTCCTGCGGGATCCCCAGGGTTTTCATCCGCTGTGCTGGGCGCAGGATGGCCCGATGGTGGCGGCGGCCAGCGAATCGGTCGCCCTGTTGAACCTCGGGTTCCGTGAGGTGCAGAGCCTGGAACCGGGAGAAATGCTGCTCATCCAGAACGGCAAGGTTTCCACCCACCGGATCGCCCCGAGGGGCCGCAAATCCCACTGTTTTTTCGAATGGATTTATTTCGCGAACGCGGCCAGCAACCTGGACGGGCGCAGTGTCTACCTGACCCGCACGGCCTTGGGCAAGGAATTGGCCCGCCGGGAACGGGAGATGGGTGTCCTGGCGATGGATTCGGACACCGTGATCGTCCCGGTGCCCGACACGGCCAAGGCCGCGGCTGACGCGATGGCCCATGCCCTCGGCATCCCTTCCCTGGAAGGACTGATGCGGAACCGCTATGTGGGGCGCACCTTCATCGAGGGGCAAAACCGTGCCGAGCGGGTCCAGTTGAAGTACACCCCGCTCAGGGAGGTGCTCGAGGGGAAGCGGGTCCTGCTGATCGAGGACACGGTTGTCCGTTCCACCACGCTGAAGACACTCCTCAACGACCTGCGCGTCCGCGGTGGGGCCAGGGAGATCCATGTGCGGGTGGCCTGTCCGCCGATCATCGCCCCCTGCTTTTACGGCATCGACATGTCCACGGTCCGGGAACTTTTCGCCCCCAAATTCATGGCCGGAATGGAACCGACGGTGGAGGAGCAGCAAAGGATGGCCCGCGAATTGGGGGCGGACAGCCTTTTCTACCTGCCCAAGCAGGCCATCGCCCGTGCCATCGGCATGGGCGATTCCAGCCTTTGCCAGGCCTGCATCACCGGAGAATACCCCACACCAACCGGGACACGGCTTTACCAGGTTTCCCTGGAGAAGGTTTCCAACCTGGCATGCGGCCGAACCTACGAGAGCGCCCGTCCATCCGCCCCCATCGCCTGATATCTGACATCTGGAAGGCCAAGCATGGCAAAGCCCGGAAACAAAAAGCAGGCCGAGGGTGAATCCAAGCTTCGGACCATCGCCAAAAACCGCAAGGCGCTGCACGACTACAAGGTGCTGGAACAACTGGAATGCGGGCTGGTCCTCCAGGGCAGCGAGGTGAAAAGCCTCCGGAGCAACCAGGCCAATATCTCGGACGCCTTCGCGCGCATCGAAAAGGGTGAAGTCTGGCTTTATGGCATGGACATCCCCGAATACACCGAGGCCAACCAGCTCAACCACAAGGCAAAGAGGCGGCGCAAACTCCTCCTGAACCGCCAGGAAATCCGGAAATTCGAGGGCGAGCTGAAAACCAGGGGCAAATCGCTCATCCCTCTCGAGTTGTATTTCAAGTCGGGAAAAGCCAAAATCCTGCTGGCCTTGGGATTGGGCCAGAAGGTCCATGACAAGCGCGAGGCGATCAAAAAACGGGAGACCAAGAAGGATATCGCCGCCTTCGAGGCCCGTCGGCGCAAAAGCGGTTGAATCCTTGTGAAGGAAGCGCCAGGAAGGTGCGAAGTGCGGGTCATTTGCCTGGTGGAGCATCCCGACCATGTCTGCTGCCGCTACAGGCTTTCCGCCCTGATTCCACACCTGAGGGAGCGCGGCATCAAGCTGGAACCGGTGGCGCTGCCCCGAAGCCTTTTCGGAAGGATCCGCCTGTTCAGTCGCCTGAAAGGCCATGCGGTCATCCTGCAGAGGAAACTGCTGTCCTGGGTCGAGTTGAGGCTGCTTCGTTCCCGCGTTCCCTGGTTGGCTTTTGACCTGTCTCTTATACACATCTGACG
>CAWUOE010000086.1:0-10964 GCA_963923355.1 uncultured Gemmataceae bacterium
GAGGTGGCGGTGGAATCCACTCGGCTTCCGGGAGATTTCCACCGCGATCCCGCCGATCAGATCATCGTGGCAACAGCCAGACTGTTGCATTGCCGCCTGATGACCCTGGACGCACAAATCCAGAAATACCCTCATGTCGAATTGGTGACCTGATTTGGTCAACCTTGGGGTATTCGGTACCCCAAAAACAGACTGGAAAGGTGATTCACCCGGAAGGCAAACGGAGAACACCCCGTGACTACCCGAGGGGCCCTCTGGGGAAAGCGGCCTGTCGGTTAACGACCAACCATCCGCCTTTAGAAGTCAATTCTTTCCGGACCCCTTCCCCAGCATCTGCTCGAAAAAGCGGTAGAGCGTCTCGTTGTCCCGCGCGTTGGGGGCGTGCTCGGGCCGGTTGGTCATGCCGACGCGGTCCGAGGCGCCCAGCAGGCGGTTGACGGCGATGGCGTGGCCGAGCGACCCCCAGCGCTCCGGCGGATCCTCGGAACCGCCGGAGACCAGGAACGGCCGGGGTGCCATCAGCGCGTGCAGATCCGTCAGGTCGCGCCCCTCGGCCAGCAGGCGCTTGTAGGGGCCGGTGCGCGGATTGGACCCATCCGGCACGCCCCGCTTGCGCTGCTGGGGCAGGGCCGGATCGAATCCCAGGTACCACGGTTCCCAGTAGTTGACATTGGGACGCGGCTCATCGAAGACGATGCCCGGATCCGACCAGGCTCCGCAGGCGAACGGCTCGTGCAGGCAGGCCGCGAACATCGCCCATTTTCCGCCGTAGGAATGCCCGACTATTCCGATCCGTTTTTTGTCGACCTCGCGCAAACCGCCCAGGTAAGCATGGCAATTGGCCGCTTCGTAAGCGTGGAACGACAGCGGCTGGATCCGGCAGCGGGCCTTGTCCGGGTAGTAGGTGTTCGGGTCGCCGCCCAGCGACAGGGTGACAAAACCCCGCCGGGCCAACTGCAGGGCGTAGTCCCGGAAGGCGCCTTTGTCCGGCCCTTGGGGAGGCTTGCCGATGCCGGTGCCCGCCTCGTAGTAGACGACCACCACCGCCGGGAACGGACCGGCACCCGAGGCGGGCCGCAGCAGGTAGGCGTCCTCGACCTGCCGGCCTGGGGCCGTCTCGAGGCGGAGGCGCGTCACCTCGACGCCGTCGATGGATTGCTTGTCCAGCGGCTCGGCGCGAGGCTTTTCCAGCAGGGGCGGCCAGGCTCCCATCAAACCATGCCAGTAGTCCCGTATCTCCGCCTTCCTGCGGATCCAGTCCGCCGGGCTTCGCACCGGGGTGCCGTTGTCAAATAGCAGCGGCGAACGGTGACGGGCCGACGGCCGGGCGAGTTCCGCGGGAGGCCTGAAGGAGGGGGCCAAATCGGCGGGCAAGGTGTCCGTCTGCCCGGACAGGAGCACGACACAAACAATGTTCAGGTGCATGGCTGACCCCCGGATCTTCCCCGCCCGATGATCCACCAAAAACCCGCACGGTCAAGGGTTTGCCTGCCGACGGGGAACCTTGGACACCAAACTCTCAAAACCACCCGTACCCCGGGCTTGTCCAAGCGGGGCCACGGGGTTGGCCTGTGGAAAATCAACCACACACGGGGAGGTGCCGGGCGATGAACGGGGGATTCGGGGCGGAGCGGGACGGGTTGCGGGAAGACCAGGACACGGGTGCAGGCGAGCCATTGTTCGACCCCACCTCCGAGGAACTGATGCGGACCGTGGACGGCAGGGAGAACCCCCAGCCGCTTTTCATACGCCATGTCTCGGGGTCGGTGCATCCCGTGTTTGGTGACCTGGAAGGATATGTCGCCCCTCCCGAACACGGGTCCATCGGACTGCCATCCACCATCCCGCTTTTGAACACCGACCCGGCTGACCCCCTGCAGCGCGAGGCGTTTTACGGAGTCGACCTCGTCCTGCAGGACCGCGAGCGGTCGACCCACACCCTGGTGCTGGGCATGACGGGTGCTGGCAAGAATGTCCGGGTGATCGACCCGCTGCGCGCCTGGGCCATCCGGGACCCCGGGCAGACCGTGATTTCCTTCTCGCTGAAGGCCGCGGATATCGGGCCCGTGCGCGAGATGTGCCGCGCGACGGGCAAGCGGCTGGTGGTGCTGAACCTGGGCAATCCCGCCCGGAGCGTCCGCTGGAACCCCCTGGAAACCGACGATGCCGACAAGGCGCGCGACCTGATCCGGCGATTCTCCGAGGCCGCGCGGAATCCGCTGGCGAAGGATTCGGAGTTCTGGATCCAGTGGGTCCGCTGCGGCCTGCAGGGCTGCTGGGAGGAGGGCATCCGGTCGTTCCCGCTGATGCTGGAGTTCTTCTCGCAGCCCTACGACCGCGCCATCGAGCAGCTCCGCGCGCACCGCAACCCGTCCTCCAACCGGCTGGCGGAGTACCTCTCCGGGCACAGCCATAACGCCGAGACGGTGATGGCCTCGATCCTGGGCACCCTGACCAGCATGCTGTCCCGGGGAGCCCTGCAGGTGATGGCCAGCGACGAGCTGAAGCTGGCGCGCCTCTTCCGGAAGCCCGTCTACCTGCACGTGGAGATCGACGAGGCGGAACTGGAGACCCACCGTCCCCTGGTGCAGATGCTCGCGCGCTGCGTCATCGACGCGCTGATCGTCACCGCCGAGACCTGCGGCGGCGAACGTGTGCCCGCCACGGTCTTCTTCGACGACTTGCCGTCGCTCGGCGGCCTGCTGTCGGTGGAGCGCCTGCTGACGCTGCGCTCGCGCGGGGTCGGCATCGTGGCCGGCGTCCAGTCGATCAACTCCCTGGAGCTGGCCTACGGCACGGCCTACCGCTCGCTGCTGGAGGCGTTCGCCCACAAGATCGTGCTGGCCGGCTGCGCCCAGCCGGATGCCGACTACTTTTCCCACGCCAGCGGCGCGAGCTTCGTCGCGCTGCCGTGCCACGAGGGCCAGACACCGGCCTTCGCCAACCAGCCCCTGCTGTCGGCCGCCGACATCCGTCGCCCCACCTGCGAGCACAACCTGCTGGGGCGGCCGGCCACGCTCTTCTTCGGCGCGGTCTGCTTCCAGGCCTACCTCCAGCGCTCCTACGAGTTGCCCGGGTTCGCCAGGGTGCTGCGGGCCAGCCGCCATGTGACGGGCCGCGAACGGCTGCGCCGCAGGCAGCCCCCCTGCCCGACGCTGGCGGAACTGCGCCTCGGGCCAGTCACGGCCACCGTCGACACGCGCGGCTGGGACCGGCCGCGCCTGCTCGCCTACCTGGAGCGGCTCAAGGCCGAGCTCGGCTGGGCGGAGGCCCAGGTCGACCTGACCGCGCCATGGTGGACCGCCCTGGAAATCGAGAACCAGGAGAAGCTGGACCTGGTGGTCCGCCTCGCGGAGGCGCTGCGGGCCCGTTCGGCCACCGTCTCCGAGCTGGTGCGGGCCACCCGGCAAAGCGGGGTGAAGAACCTGCAGGGCAACCTGCTGTTCATGGAGTACCTGCGTTTCCTGCGGGAGGAGGAGCAGGAGAGGGAATCCAAGAGGGCACGGTGGCGCACCGGGAACTGAGGCGGCCAAAGGGCTTGCAAGTGGCACCACGGGGAGAAAATGTCATGGAATCCGCCAACCGCGGACCGCACCGGGGCGAATCGGGGGAGGGCCGGCCGCAGGACGCCACCGGTCCCTCCGTCCCGGGGCCGGGGGCGGACGCCTGGAAGCCTTTCCGCCCGCTGAGACACGCGGGTGGCATCCCAGTTCCCGGGGAGGAAGACTCTCGACCCGAGGGGAGCAAGGTCGGCTGCTATCTCTTCTCCTGCCTCTGCCGAGCGGAGGATGGGAGCCTTTACCACAACGTGTTCGCCGGCCTGCTGAACCCGGCCCTGGAGGACCGGCCGATCCTGTGGGGCCTGACGCCGCTGCATGACATCCTCGGCGCCACCGCCTGGAGGCACCTGCCCCCGCCCCACGCCGGGCCGCCAGCCAACCCCTCGTGAATCCTCACGCGCGGGCCCGGATTCCCCCCGGGGTGGTATCATGTCCGGCCGGGGAAGAATCCCGTCCCCCGGAGGGGGGTGGTCGCTCCCCTTGGCCCGGAGGGAAACCCTGGATGTTGAACCGACGCCAGGCCCTGGTGCCGCTCGTGCAGGGCGCGCTGCCTTGGGTTGCCCCCGGCGGTGCCCTCGCACGAGCCGTCAACCCTCCGCCTCCCGAGCTCGTGAAGCCCAAGCGGAAGCTGACGCCCGTCGAGGCGTTCCGTCCGGTGCACGGTTTCGACCGGCACGACCCGTCCAACATCATCCGGCAGGATGGCCGCTACTGGGTCTTCTACACCCGCAACGCCGGCGACCACCGCGACGTGACGATCCACCATGCCGACTCGGCCGATGGTCTCAACTGGCGGGACCTCGGGTTGGCGCTCGGCCGGGGCGAGCCGGGGCAATGGGACGAAAGCGGGACCATCGCCCCGTGCATCGTGCCGCATGCCGGCCGATTCCTGCTGTTCTACACCGGCTTCCGCGGCGGCGATCTGGCCACGCGCGACATCGGCATTGCCGTCGCCGGCCACCCTTCGGGCCCGTGGCGCCGACACGCCGCCAACCCGGTCCTGCGGCGGGACCCGGACCCGGCCGTGTGGGACTCCGGCATGCTGGGGGATGCGAACGTGCTGCTGAGGGGAGGCCGCTGGTGGCTCTATTTCAAGGGCCGCCGCGCGGGCGAGGGCAACCTGCAGACCCGCGTGGGCGTCGCCTCCGCCGACTCGCCGCTCGGCCCCTTCCGGCGCCACCCGGCCAACCCGCTGTTCCCCGGCCACGCCTTCTCCGCCTGGGTCCACCGCGACGGTGTGGCGGCCCTGTGCGGGGTGGTCTCGCGCAAGGTCCTCTGGTCGGAGGATGGGATCGCCTTCACGGCGGTCGGGGAACTGGAAAACACCTCCACGGGGCTGTACGCCCCGGGCAACTTCACCGGCCGCGCCAACAACGAGGGGCTCGCCTGGGGTCTGGAGCAGTATGCCGAGGGTGCCACCCGGGGCCTCGGGCGCATCGATGTCGACATGCGGGTGGCCCGCGGCGGGCCCTGAGCGGGGCCACCCGGACCCGGCTGCCCTCAACGCTCTGGCCAGAACTGGAAGCGGGCGGCCTTCTGCAGGTCTTCCCCGTCGGCATGGAGTGTGCCGTCGCTGTGCAGCGTCAGGTATTTTCCATTCATGGACGACTTGATCAGGACGACCTTGCCACCGTTGGAGCTGTCATATTGCGCGAACCGGAAAAGGTGCCGCCGCTCCTGCGCCCGGTAATCGGTTTCCACGCGGTCCCCAAGGTCACGTTGACCGGCGGCGCGAATACCACCCACGGCCAGCTTCATGCCATCGCCGTAATTGCTTTTCAGGTGGGTGATGGTCTTATCCCCCTGCTGTCCATAGCCACATGCGAAGAGTGACTCGTCGGACGGACGGTCCCCGTCCGCCTTCAGGCCCCCGGACAGGCCTGCCCGGAGGTATTTTCCGCGGACGGTGACATGGAAACGATCACCCGGCAGCGGCATGTACTCCGAACCTTGGATGCGCCTGAACTCCTTGCGCCCCTCGCTGGAGGAAACACTGCGCCGGGTGCCGGCGTGCCTTGCCAGTGTCACGGTGCCCACATCGACCGAAAGGCTGTTGAGGTCGATCCATCCCGTGGAAACGCCTCGTGAAAAACCGGAGCAATGCAACGTCGCCGACAGCTTGACGGTCGGCACCAACTCCAGGTCATAGCGGTAGGCGGGGTCCTTCAGGCGGAAACCATACTCGGTCGCGACCGCCGGTACCGTTCCCTCGATCGACTGGCGATCCCTCGACCGGAATTCGATGCGCCTGGACTCGCCAACGCCCCCCGAGGACAGGGTCTCGTGATCCATCAGGATGGTGCCCGTCCCGACCAGCCGGATGCCGAAGGTGGCGCTCCCCTCCAGCCCCGGAAAGTCGAACTGGGTGCCCGTCAGCCTCGGCGGAATCTCAATCACCGGGGCATCCCCGTCCCGCCCGGTGGGCGGGGTGAAATTCCTGCTCTCATCCAGACCGATGTAGGAGAAATCCCGGGAGGAGATGTCCTCCCAGAGCGCCCTGAACTTGTACCCGAACCCGAAGCGCGCCTCCAGCACGGCCTCCTTGGCACCGAACAATTGCCCCTCGGGTATCCCGGCATCCCGGTAGAAGGCGGCGTCCCCGTCCACCGCCCGGGCGGAGACCGACAGGGTGGTCCTGATGGGGCGGTTTGCGGTATCCCTGACGATTGCCCGCGTGGGTGAAAAGGTGCCGTCCACCTGGATGGGAATCCGCAGCCCCACCCCATAGCTCGCACCGAGTGTGATGCGGAAGAACCCCGAGGGGTAGGACCACCTCCGGGTCCAGGTCCATTCGTTGCCCAGGGTGAAACCGGCGATGAAGCGGGCATGGATTTCCGAGCAGCCCGAGGTGATCAGTTCGGGCTTTTCCACGGGTTCCGTCTGCCGTCCGGTGGCACGCAATTCAGCGCCGCCTGCACCCGGGGCCGCCGCCCGGATGGCGGACAGGTACTTGGTTGGAAACGGGACCTGGAGCACGCCATCGACCAGCTGGAAGGCTGTCTTGGGGATGATAAAGGTGTCCTCCAGCTCGAGCGGTCCGACCCCTTGGCAGATCGCCTGGAGCAGCTCCTCCTCGCCCCTGTCGGCGGCCTGCCTGAGCGGATCGCCGGGCGGACGCTTCAATGCCTCACGCTCCCTGAAGTCGCGCAGGCCGGCAACCGCCGCCGGCTTCAGGGAGTCCAGGGTCTGGATGCCGTTCACCGGTAAACGGGCCGCCTTCCCTTCCCTGAGGCCGGCGGCCTTGGCATCCGGTACTCGCCTGCCCTGTCCGGTGGCCATGAATTCCGCGAAATCCCGGGAATTAGAGGCCAGCGCGCCCGGGTCCCGGACGACCGCGCTGGTGGACCGGGTGAGCACGTAATGATCGGGGAACTCGAAGACATGGGCCGAGGTTTTTGGTTCCCCGAAAAGGGCAAGGCCCCGCGCGGCGTCCATGTCCCTCTGGAACCGGTCGTGGCCGGACATTGCCCTGGCCATCGCCTCGGAAAGCCCCTTCCGGATGCCGGGTCCTGCACCGACCTTCAGATGGCCCATCTGGGCCAGGGTCCCATCCCGGACCAGCCCGGGAGAGCCCTTCAGGGTGACAACCGCCGGGCGCCCGCCCATGTCAACCGGGTTCACCACCGACCTGAAACCCACCAAAGGGGCTGTGTTCAGCGCCGGTTCCCGGACGGTTTGGGCCCCGGCGGCCCCCGCGGCCGTCATCACCATCATTGCCGCCAGAAGGGATCCGGTTCGGGACATGGTCGGGCACTCCGAGTCTGGATCCTGTCGGGTTCCGCGAGTCCTACCGCAGACCACGGGAAACCGGGATACCCAAAAGGAAAAGCTCCGGCCGACCAGATTCCGGACATTAAAAATGCAAGTAATTATCCGCCAACTGATTGTGTCGGAAAGACTTGGTGGGGACTCCGGGCCATGGAGCACCAATTCACCCGTTCGCCCCAATTCCAACCCGATGGCCAGTTGAGGATCCCTGTTGGCACCCGTTCCCGGCCGTGGCCCTGCAACTTTTTGAACAGGGCTGTGCGGGTAACCCATCCGGATCAGCGGTTTCCCACCAACCGCAGGGCACCGGAATGCTGGTGTTGGAGGCCGTCAAAGCTCATCGCTTGTCCGCGGGGGTGGGTGTCGCGGTCCATGTCCGGATCACCCGGCCCTCATGGTCCTTCAACCGTATCGCGCCGAGCCGGACCTCGCCGGGCCCCGTCGAGGGATCAATGCGCAGGCCCGTCAGGGACTGTTTGACCGGCAGGCTGACAGTGTGCGGGTGCCACTCCCCGTCGTGCGCCGGTTCGAATCGCACGGACCGGTCGCGGTGGAAAGCCTTCTGGTCCGCGGTGCTCCAGAAGACCTGACCGATGCCCCGGCTGCCGGACTGCATTCGGAACTCAACCGTGTAGGGCCCGGCCCCTGCCGGCAGGTCCCGGGTAACGATGAAGGGGTCGCCACCTGAGGAGGTGACCACCAGCACCCCCTCCCCCGCCACGAGGCTCGCGCTGCCGCCGGGCGTCCAGCCGGCAGCGCCTTGGGCCGCCGGTTGCTTGCCAAAGTTGGGGTTCGCCCTCGGCACGACCGCCCCGGTCTCGCGCAGGAAGTGGCTGATCCGTTCGGACAGCTCCCCGACCAGCGCCGGATTCCCGGATGCTAGGTTCCTTCCCTCACCGGCGTCCTCGCGGAGGTTGTAGAGTTCCAGCCGGTCGGTGCCGTCCGCGTTGGCGGCGTGGAACCGGAGCAGCTTCCAGTCGCCCCGGCGGACCCAGGTGGCCGGCCAGAACCCGGGGATCCCGCTCTCCTGCGCCTCGCCGCCGTGCGGGAAGTGGCTGAAAACAGTGTCGCGGACCGGCTTTTCACCGAGGATCGCAGGCACCTGGTCGACCCCGTCCACGCGTGGCTGCCCGCCCGGCTTTATTCCGGCCATGGCCAGCAGTGTCGGCAGCCAGTCCACGCTGCTGAACAGGGCCTCGCTTGTCGCGGCCTTGGCCCTGCCCGGCCAGGCGACCAGGCACGGCACGCGCGTCCCGCCCTCGTAGTTCGAAGCCTTGCCGCTCTTGAGCGGGGCGTTGCTGGTCGCCGGAATCTGTTCGTATCCCTTCGGTTCGGTCCCCTTCGGGGGATATGCCCACCCGCCATTGTCGGACGTGAAGACCACGATGGTGTTGTCGGCCACCTTCGCCGACTCCAGGGCATCGAGCAGCCGGCCAACCGCGTTGTCCATGTTCTTGACCATGGCGGCGTAGAGCGGATTGCGCTGGGCGGCCCGCGGATCGGCAGTCTTGGAGAACTGCTCGATCAGTTTCGGGTCGCCGTTCCAGGGGCTGTGGACCGAATACATCCAGAAGTTCAGATAGAACGGACGGTCCCTTCGGGCGGCGATGAAGCCCGCCGCCTCACCGGCCATCCACTCATCGATATGCTCGCCCGGCATGCCGCGGAACGCCGGGTCGGTCACGAATTTCCACGGGGCGAAATAGCCACCACCCGGACCGGGCGCGCGCGGGGTGTGCGGGATATCGATGTCGAATCCCTGGTCCTTCGGCTCGTAACCCGTCCCGTGCCCCAGGTGCCACTTGCCGAAGTGGGCGGTCGCGTAGCCCGACTCCCGGAACAGCTCGGCGAGCGTGACGTGCTCCGTGGGCAGGCGGGTGACGCTGTCAGCGACAATCACGCGGGAATTCGGCGAGGCGACGGCCAGCCGCTTCTCCAGTTGCACCGCCGGCAGGTGGCAGACCGGCGCGGTGATACCGGTGCGGGCCGGATGCAGGCCGGTGAGGATGCTCGAACGCGTGGGGGAACACAGCGGGCTCGCCGCGTAGTAATGGGTGAACCGCACCGCCCGGTCGGCAAGCCGCTTCAGGTTGGGAGTGTCGTGGAAGGTGCTGCCATAAGGGCCAATGTCCGCCCAGCCCAGGTCATCGGCCAGGATGAAGACGATGTTCGGCTTGCCGGCCGGCGCGGCGGCACCCACCGACGGGGAAACCAGGACCAGGGCAACGAGCGGCACGCACAGGCGCATGATCGGGCTCCAGAGGGGGTGGATCGCAGGGACGGGGCGGGAGGGGCCGGCTCAGTCCTTCTTCCCGTTCAACTCGCGGAAGCGCCGGTCGAGTTCGGCGGGTCGGGCATCGCGGAACCGGTCGAGGGCGGCGCGCAATTTTGAAGCGGCGGCGGCCGCCTGCCCGGTGGCATCAGCCACCCGCAGCGGTTTCTGCTCGTCCGGGTCGGCGGCGAGGTCGAAGAAACGCCCGTCGCGGTAGAGCTTGTAGCCGTGGTCGAAGGCGTACTCGGCAATTTCGAGGTCGGCCTTCTGGCGCGGCGAGTACCAGGTGTAGAGCCACTCGCGGGGCGACCCCTTCTCGCCACGGAGCTGCGGCAGGAAGCTGACACCGTCGCTATCCTCGGGAACCGTTGCGCCCGCCACCTGGCAAAGTGTCGCCAGGAAATCGACGCTGCTGACGAGGTCGCGGTTCACCCGCCCTTCCCTCACCACCCCGGGCCAGCTCGCGATCAGCGGCACGTGGGTGCCGGTGCCACGGGTCGTCCCCTTGCCGCCCCGGATCTCCCTGCCGCCCAGGCGGCTGGTCGCGCCGCGGCCCGTGCCGTTGTCCCCCACGAAAAGCAGCAGGGTGTTGTCACGGATGCCGGCCTCGCCGAGCTTCGCGTCGAGCCGGCCGACCAGCTTGTCCATGTAGGCGACCATCTCGGCGAAGTGCCTGGGGGCGCGGTTCACCGCCTCACCCCTCGCCTTCGGGTCCCAATCGGGGCTGTCGGGTGTGGGCTGGTAGGGATCATGGGTCAGCATCATCGGGTAATAGAGAAAGAAAGGTTGGCCCTTGTGGCGGTTGACGAAGTCGATGGCGAAGTCGTTCACCAGGTCGGGGCCGTACTCGCCGCGGCTGAAGTCCAGCTCCTTGCCATTGTGTTCCAGGCCGGGGTTGGCATACCGGGGCGGCCGGCGGGTGTGCTGCCAGAGGTAGGATTCATCGAAGCCGAAGTGCCCCGGCGAGTCCTTCTCGCGGCCCAGTTGCCACTTGCCGCAGATCCCGGTCGCGTAGCCCGCCTCCCTCATCCGGTGGGCGAAGGTCCTCTCCGTCCGGACCAGCGTGCCGAAGTTGAGGTAGTTGCGCACGTTGTACTTGCCGGTCATGAGCTGCACGCGGGTGGGCGTGCAGAGCGGCTGGACATGGCAGTGCTCGAAACGCACACCCGCGCGGGCAAGCCGGTCGAGGTGGGGCGTCCGGTAGGACTGGCCGCCGTTGGCCCCGACGCATTCGTATCCCAGATCGTCGGCGACAATGAGGATGATGTTCGGCCGCCCGGCGGCCATCCCGGGCAACACGGCCACGACAGTTAGCACCGCCAGCAAGATCAGCATCCGACCCATAACCAGCCCCGCGTGCCTGT
>CAWUOE010000087.1:0-10950 GCA_963923355.1 uncultured Gemmataceae bacterium
AGGGTGCGGGCATGGGCATGAGTGCCGCCGCCCAGTTCAGTTTCACCGGCGTCAATCCACTGTTCATGGGCATCGGTGCCGGTGCCGGTTTGCTCTTCGGTATCGGCCTATGTGCCCTCCGCCGGGGCGCTACCGCCCGCCTGGAACCAGGCGATACCTTCGAGGTCGAAGTGGGATCCTGCCGTTGCCGCGTGTTGCCCCGCTCCACAGAAATGCTGCTCTATCCCGCCATGGCACCCGGGGGGAACGCGAAGAAATGAACCGGAACTTCCTGCCTGTCGCCCTGTTTTGCGTTGGTTTGCTCTCCGGTTGTGCCCGGCCCGCGCAGCGCCAACCGGTCGCCCAGGCCGAATCGCTTCCCCCTGCCTACCCGCGGACTACCATCACCGATCCAGCCACGCTGCAGGGTGTCAAGGCGCTCGAGGCCACTGTCAACGCCCTGAAGGGTGCCGATGGACAACCCTTGTACTCGGTGGTGGAAGTTCTCCCCCCTACACGCACGGTTCTCCCCTACGGCGTCGGTCGATACCAACAGCAAAACCGACTGCCGGTCATCCTCACCACCAGTTCCGCATGGGCTAAACTCGATGCAACCCGCAGGGAAGCGCTGGTCCGCCAGACCCACCAGGAGTGCCTCCAGGCCCTCGAACGCTCCGCCTGCAAACTGCCCCTCACCCTCACCGTGCAAGAGCCCCGCGGCTGGCAGGTCGCGTGGCTGAACGATCCGGAACCCGGTCGGTCTATCTTCGTGGGCGATGGGGATGAATGATCCTACGGTTCCAGCGGCTGAGGCCTCGGTGCCGGCAGGCCGGCGCCTTGCCGCCCTGCTGGCCCTCGCTTCCGTCTGGTTGACCACCGCGGGTCACACTGCCTGCTTTCGCGAGATGGATGCCGCACGCGGCTGGGTGACAACCGATGGTTACGCCCTGCACAGTTCTTACCTGTTTGCCATCGCCTGTGGGTTGGCCCTCACTTGGGCCAACCGGCCACTCGGCAGCCCGGCCCGGGTGATGCGGTATGGCCTGGTGCTGCTGGTGGTCGGCTCCCTGGTGAACGGACTCATGCTGCATGCCCCCTACCGCCTTTTGGTGGCCAGCCGCATGGTGGCTGGCTTCGGGGCAGGCATGGTGCTGGCCGCTGCTCCCATTGCCGGCCAGGCGGCGGGCAGTCGTTGGTTCGCCTGGTCCGGCATCCTGTTGCCGTCCATCGGCGTGTTGGTGATCGCCTGGGTGGCCGACCTCTACCGCGAGCATGGTTGGGATGGTGGTTTCCTCTTCGAGGGAGCGCTTGCCCTGGCGGCACTGCTGACCCTGCTGTTGTTCGGCCACGACCATGGGCGATCCGGTCTCCCCCGTGTGCCTGCTTGGTTTCTGCCGTTCGTTGGTTGTTTGGCGGGCCTCTGGTACTCCCTGTCCTATGGCCAACTCTTCGGCTGGTGGGAAGATCCACGTACCGCTGTCGCCATGGCATTCTGTCTGTTGATGCTGGCCCTCGTTTTTTCCACCGTGGTGCTCCGGCCCGGCGCGTTTCCGTTGGCTGGCTGGCCCACGCTGGTGGTGGCTGCTTTCGCCGGTTTTGTGCAGTATTTCAATGTGTCAGACATGGGCGTCTACGGGGGCATGTTGCTCGACCTGGGCATGATCGACCGTAGCCTGCTCATCTGGCCTCTCTCCATCGGGGCAGCGTGCGCCGCAATTCTGGCAATGGGTTTGCCCCACACCAGAGGGTTCACACTGGCTGGCTTGCTGGCGGTATCCCTGGGCATGTGGCTGGCCCATTCCCGCACCATGGAGTGGCCATTCTGGGCCGCGCTGAATCAGGTCCAGTTCAACTGGTTCCCGGCACCAGGTGTGTGGGAATTGGCCCCCGCAAGATTCCTGATGGGTTTGGGAGCCAGCCTCGCCTTGATCGGCCTGCAGCGCGCCAGCCTGTCAAACACCTCGCACGAGGCACTCCGCCGTGACCTGCTCACCCTGTTTCAGTTCATGGGCGGGGCTGCATCCATCGGCGTGCTGACCCTCTGCACCACCCGGGGCTATCAGAACGAATATTCCTTCGTGGCCGAGCGCGGCTACATCCAACCCGAAACCTACATCGAATACGGCGCCATTCTCAAAAACCACCTCCATACCCGGGGATTTGCCAACCCCGAGGCGGGAGCTCGTTCCCTGCTGCACGGCAGCGTCGTGTACGAGTCCAACAACCTGGTTTTCTCCACCATTTATGGTGGCTTCCTGGTTGCGGCCCTGTCCTTTTCCGGTTTGGTTTTTGTCGGATGGGTGTGGCCCTGGTTCAGGCCTGCCCGGAGCGAGCCGGCTGGATAGCCTCCACCCCCAGCGCCACCAGCACGGTGCATGTGCTGCCCACCAGCGCGAACCATGGCCAGGCGAGCACGGGTTTGCCCAAGGCTCCGGGAATATACACCGACATCACCGCCAGAAAACCGCACACCATCCCGGTGAGCGCGGCGGTCGAACGCACCGGCTTCCGCATCAACCCGAGGATGAATAAACCCAAAACCATCCCCGTGGTCAGCCCGGCCACCGACAGCACCTGGTCGATGATGCTCCGCGGGCTGTCGATCTGCCACGCCAGCAGTGCCACGCCAATCTGGGCGAACCCGAATCCCAGCGTCAACAGGCGCGACATGTTCAGGTATGCCGCCTCATCCCGGTCAGGTCGCATCGGCTTGTAAAAATCAGCCACCGCCGCGCTGGCCGAGCTGTTGAGCGAGCTCGATAGTGTCGACATCGCCGCGGCCAGCACCGCCGCGATCACCAGGCCCACCAGCCCGGTGGGTAACCTCTCCACGATGAATCGCCCGAAAACCTGGTCGTTCCGAATCCCCTCGGGCAAGTCCCACCCTCCAGACCTCGACAGCACAAAAAGTCCGATGCCCAGAAGCAAAAACAGCAGGAACTGCAGCAGCACCGCCACGCCGCTGGCCACCAAGGCCGCCCGCGCGTGGTTCAGGCTTTTGGCGCACAGGTACCGCTGCACCATGATCTGGTCGGCCCCGTGGCTGGCCATGCTGAAAAAGGCCCCGCCGATCACTCCGGCCCACAGCGTGTAGGGCACCGTCAGGTCGGTCGAAAGGTTCAGCAGCCTGAATTTGCCGGCTTCCCCGCCGGCGCGGCTGATCTCAGTCCAACCGCTGGGGATGTCTCCCCAAAGAATCCAACCCGCCAGCAATGCCCCCAGCATGTAGATGAAGAACTGGATGCAGTCCGTCCATAGCACCGCCTGCATGCCACCCAGATAGGTGTAGAGCACCGTCAGCCCTCCCATCACCAGGATGGACAGCGGCATGCTCCATCCCGTGAACTGTTGCAGCAGCAATGCGGTCAAAAATAGCCGCAATCCGTCGGCCACCGTTCGTGTCACCAGAAACAGCACCGAGGCGCACCGTTGAACCCGCGTGTCGAACTGCTGGCGCAGCACCTCATAGGCGCTGATGAAATTCCCCCTGAAAAAACCGGGCAACAACAGCCAGGCGATGGCCATCCGCCCAAGCAGATACCCCAGTGCCAGTTGCAGGAAGGTCAAGTCCCCACCCGCCGGGTTGAATGCCGTCCCCGGCACGCTCAGGAAGGTGACCGTGCTGGTCTCCGTGGCCACGATCGACACCAGCACCAGCAGCCAGTGCACCTCACGATCACCGACGAAATAACTCTGGATATCCTTTTGACCCTTGCGGAACCAGGCGCCCACCAGCGTGGTGGCCACCAGGTAGGTGACCACCACGCAAAGGTCCGCCAGTCTAAGCTGGGTTTGGGAGCCGAATTCCACGGTTTATTCCTCGTAAAGGAGATAACCCTTCCGTTGCAGCCGGAAGTTGGCCACTTCCTCCTCCCAGACCTGGCTGATTGCACGCCAGCCTTCCCCGCGCGCCAGCGCCAGACGTTCCCGGTCGCTGCCGAACAGCAGGTCAATCGCCGGTCGGTCCGAGACAAACTCGTAGGTCTCCGTCCGCCATGCGAAGTGGTTGCCGCCCAATCGTTGTGCCACCTCCAGGATGGCCAGGCTCGTCGCAACCGGCGCGAACCGCAGGCGATCAGTCACATGAACCTGCGCCCCTTGGCAGATCTGGCCCGCCTGTTTCTGGAAGGTGGGCCGGAAAGTCACCGCCCTGAAATGGATTCCTGGCAACCCCAGCCCGTTCAGGGCCTCGGTCAGTTGGTCCCCGTCCAGCCACGGTGCCCCGAATAATTCAAAGGGCCGGGTGGTGCCCCGGCCTTCCGAAAGGTTCGTCCCCTCCAGCAGACATTGCCCCGGGTAAACCAGCGCAGTTTCCAGCGTGGGCATGTTCGGGCTGGGCATCACCCAGGGGACGGTGGTCTCATCCAGGTGCAATCCCCGCCGCCACCCCTGGCAGGGGATCACTTCCAGGGCGCCTTCCAGCTCCAGCTCCTCCTTGTACAGAATCGCCAGCTCGGCCAGCGTCAGTCCATGCCGTGTGGGGATGGGATAAGGCCCCACAAAACTTTCGGCTCCCTCCTCCAGCATCGGCCCTTCCACCGAGGTGCCGTTGATGGGATTCGGCCGGTCCAGCACGATCACCTGCACCCCCTGGCTAAAAGCGGCCTGCATCGCGTACAGCATGCTGGCCTGGAAGGTGTAGTACCGGCTGCCGATGTCCACCAGATCCACCACCAGGGTGTCGATCTCCTTCAGGTCATCCGCCCTGGGTGTCAACGACTCGAAACGGTCCCCGTACAGGCTCACCCACCTGGGGCCCTCGGTCCCCGGTGCCTTCAGGATCACCGGCTCCAGATCCTGCGCGTGTCCAAAATAACCGTGTTCGGGGGTGAAGACTGTTTTCAGTTGATCGCCAAGCGCTTTGCGAAGGGTCGCCAGGGCGGTGGTCAGGCTGCTGTCCACCGCCGCCGCATGGCTCAATAGCCCCACGCGCCTTCCCTTCAGGAACGAGAAGCCGTCTGCTCGCGCCAGGTCCAGCCCGGTGCGGACACTGGCGCGGTGCTCAGTCGGCATGGCGCACCAGGCTCACCGCGGTGCCGTACGCCAGCACCTCGGTGATGCTGGGGCCGAGGTCCGTGGCGTCATACCGCATCCCGATGATCGCGTGGGCCCCCAGTTCCTCGGCGTGGGCCACCATCTTGTCGAAGGCATCCTGCCGGGCCGCCTCGCAGACCTTGGCGAATGACTCGTTGTTCCCCCCGATGATCGTCTTCAGTCCGCCCATCACCCCTTGGGCGATGGTCGGCGAACGCACCACAATCCCCCGCACCACCCCCAGGTACTGGGTGATGGTGTGGTTGGCCACGTCGTTGCTGGTGGTGGTGATCATGGCTATAAACCCCGAATGTTCTGGAAGAAAAACACCTGTTCAGCCTACCACCCCGGCCCGTGGCTTGAAAACTTCCCGCGGTGCGGTTTTCCTTTCACCCCGCCCGGTTCCCTGTTAAACTCGGGATCCTGCTAGTTTCTTCCATCGGAGCCAGCCATGGCGCGCAAAAACCCACTCCAATTGGCCCGCATCACTCGCCGCCAGGCACTGGGTGGTCTTGCCGCAGCTTTGTCCGCCCCCATGGTCTTCCGCGCCCATGGCCACTCCGCTCCCAGCGAGACGGTCCGCCACGCCAGTTTCGGGGCGGGCGGCATGGCTCTGGCCGACATCAATTCCCTCACCGCCAGCAAGAACCTGAAGCTGGTCGCCGTCGCCGATGTCGACACCACCCGCTTTGCCGAGATCAAGCGGCGCTTTCCCCAGGTGAACTGCTACCAGGATTGGCGCGAACTGCTCGACAAGGAAAAGGGGCTCGATAGCGCCAACATCTCCACTCCCGATCACATGCACGCCCCCATCACCATGAGCGCCATGCAGCGGGGCCTGCATGTCTACACCCAGAAACCGCTCACCCAGACAATCCACGAGTCGCGCCAGCTCACCCGCGTGGCCGCCGATAAAAAGCTGGTCACCCAGATGGGCATCCAGATCCACTCCCATGTCATCCACCGCACCGTGGTCGCCCTCGTTCAGGAAGGGGCCATCGGCAAGGTCAAGGAAATCCATAGCTGGAGCGGCAAGCAGTGGGGCGACCGCAACCCCCGCCCAGCCCGTGTGGACATGCCCCCCGCCAGCCTGAACTGGGATGCCTGGATCGGCGTCGCCGCCGAACGCCCATTCATCACCGGCTATTACCATCCAGGCAACTGGCGCAAGCGCCTCGATTTCGGCACCGGTACCTTTGGCGACATGGGCTGCCACATCCTCGATCCGGTCTTCACCGCCACCGCGGTGGGCAACCCCCTCTGGGTCGAGAGTTCCGGCGATGCCCCCAATGCCGACAGTTGGGGCCTCGATGTTCAGGTGAAATTCGTCTTCCCCGGCACCAAACACACCGCCGATCAGGTCAGCCTCACCTGGTACAACGGCTCCCTGCGCCCGCCCTCCGCGCTAAAGGAACTGGTCGGTGGCAAGGATCTGCACGACCAGGGCTCCATCTATATCGGCGAGAAGGGCATCCTCTACTCCCCCTACATCGACGCCCCCCGCTTGTACCCCAGGGAAAAGTTCGAGGGCTACAAGTTGCCCGAGCCCGGCGGGGCCGACCACTACCTCCAGTTTGTCGAGGCCGTCCGCGGCAACGGCCAAACCTCCGCGCCGTTCTCCTTCGCCGGCCCGCTCACCGAAAGCGTTCTCCTCGGTTGCCTCGCCACCCGTTTCAAGGGCCAGAAACTCCAGTGGGATGGACCCGCCCTGCGGGTCACCAATGTTCCTGAGGCCAACGCCTTTGTCCGTCGCACCTACCGCAAGGGATGGGAAGTCGAGGGGCTCTGATTTTTTTCTTTTCCCTTTCCAACCTCTCTCAGGGAGTCGTTTCATGGATCGCCGCCGCTTTTTGAAGAACACCTCGGCCCTCTCCGCCGTCGCCGCCTCGGGGCCCATCCTGCTCGGAACCGAGGACAAGGCTGACAACAAGCCCCTCGTCACCGGCGAGGGTGAGCACCGCTACGAGGTCATCCACGACTGGGCCAAGCTGCCCGATCAGTTCACCTGGCAGACCACGCACAATGTCGCGGTCGATTCGCAGGCCAATGTCTATGTCATCCACGAGGGGCGCAGGGAGCTGAAGGACCACCCCTCCATCTTCGTGTTCGATCCCACGGGCAAATACATCCGCAGCTTCGGCAAGCAGTTCCAGGGCGGCGGCCACGGTATCGAGATCCGCAAGGAGGGCAACGAGGAGTTCCTCTATGTCTGCGCCTACCAGCACCTGAAAACCTTCGCCAAGATGAGCCTCACCGGCGAGACCGTCTGGCAAAAATACGCCCCCATGGATTCCAAGGTCTACGCCCCGGGGGAGGACACCAAACCCACCGGCACCTGGGGCCAGAACCGTTTCCTTCCTACCAACTTCGCCTGGGTCCCCGGCGGCACCGATTTCCTCCTCGTCGATGGCTACGGCGGCTTCGTCATCCACCGCTACGACAAGGACGGCAACTGGAAGTCCCACTTCGGCGGCCCGGGCAAGGGGGAAGGTAAATTCAACACCCCCCACGGACTCTGGGTCGACACCCGCGGTGCCGAGCCCCGCATCGTCGTCTGTGACCGCGCCCACCACACCTTGCAATTCTTCGACATCAACGGCAAGTACCAGAAAACCCTCACCGGCTTCGGGCTACCCGCCAATGCCGAAACCCACAAGGGTCTGCTGGTCATCCCCGAATTGCACGCCCGCGTCAGCCTGCTCGACAAGGACGACAAGGTTGTGGCCCGTCTGGGCGATGATGTCGCCCGTGTCACCGGCAAGGACGGTGGCGCCATCCGCGGCGATGCCAAGAAGTGGCAAAACGGCAAGTTCGTCCACCCGCACGATGCCTGCTTCGACGCCGATGGCAACATCCTCGTGGCCGAATGGGTGGCCACCGGCCGCGTCAGCAAGCTCCGCAAGGTGAGCTGACCCGCTGGAAAACGAGACAGTCAAACCAGGGTGGCTGGGGCTGGTGTCCCAGCCACCCTGGTTTCTTGCACCCTTGTCATCTCCAGCCCAACAAGAGGGCTGTTATGATAACGACCACGGATTCGGTTCTGATCTGTCCAGTGTGGCCCTCCCCCATGCTGGCACTCGATGTTGACGGTGGGCCAAAGGGAGCGTTCCACAGGTATGAGTGCAACCAATTCCAAAGCCACCCGGGAGGCTCTCGAGCGGCAGGACCAGGTCATCCGCATGCTGGAGGACCTCCTCCGGCAAACCATCGAGCGCCTGGCCGGTCCCGAGGTCCTTGCCCGGTTCGACCGCGTCCGTGAGGCCGCCATCTCGCTGCGGACCCGCGGTGCCCCCGAGGATGCCCGCTTCCTGCGCGAGCTGCTCGACTCCCTCGATGTCGCCTCCCTGCGCGAATTGATCCGTGCCTTCACCATCTATTTCGATCTGAACAATCTGGCCGAGCAGCACGCCCGCATCCACGCCATCCGCAATCGCATCCGCGCCCAGCATCCCAAGCCCATGGGCGAATCCGTCAGCGAGGCGATCAGCCAGTTGAAGGAAAGTGGCTTCCCCTCGGCCGACCTGGCCAGGCTTCTGGACAACCTCCACATCCAGCCTGTCTTCACGGCGCATCCCAGTGAAGCGCGCCGCCTCACCATCCTCGAAAAGCTGGGTGCCATCTCCACCGAGATCGATCGCCTCGATTACCTGGAATTGCTCCCCGGGGAGGCCCAAACGGCCCGGGACGCCATCCGCCAGCACATCGAGATCCTCTGGCTCACCGAATCCGTGCGCTCTCAGCGTCCCAAGGTGATCGATGAGGTCCGCCAGGGGCTCGAGGTGGTCGAGGGCAGTCTGTTCGAGGTGGTCCCCGAACTCTACAGCCTGGTCACCTCCAGCCTCAGGGAAATCTATCCCGATCATCAATGGAATCTTCCCCCCATCCTCCGCTTCGGCTCCTGGATCGGGGGCGACCGCGACGGCCATCCCGAGGTCACCGCCAGGGTCACCATCGAGACGGTCGCCCTCCACCAGGCCACCGTCCTCAGGCACTACCTCACCCAGGCCCATAGCCTGGGCAGGCACCTCAGCCATTCCGCCAAGCGGCTGAACCTGCCTCCGGCCTTCCTGCAGGGCCTGCGCGACGAGGCCCACGCCCTCGGCCTGCCAGCCGATCGCATCACACGCGAGCCACTGCGGCAGAAATGCCGCCACATCGCCCGCAGGCTCGGCCTCACCATCGAGCGACTCCGATCCCTCGTGCCGGCATGGACCGACAAGGCCGGCCATGCGCCTCCCCTGGTCTATTCCAGCCCGGCCCAGCTCCGTGATGACCTGCTCGCGCTCCGTGCTGTCCTGGTTTCCAACCAGGCCGATGCGGCCGCCCGCATGCTGGATGACTTCCTCCGCAAGGTCGATGTGTTCGGCCTGCACCTGCTCACGCTCGACATCCGCCAGCACGCCGACCGCCACCGTGCCGCCATCGCCGAGATCCTCGCCCGTGCCGGCATCGAGGCCGGCTACGAGGCCTTGGGTGCCGAGGAAAAGCTGGCCCTGCTGGCCGACCTGCTCACCATGCCCCGCCCGGTCATTCCCGCGCACCTCGAGTACACCGCGCCAACCTCCGAGACCATCGAGACCTTCCGCGCCGCCAGCGCCATCCTCGAGCACCAATGCCCCGATGCCATCGAGAACTACATCATCAGCGGCACCGGCGACGCTGCCCATCTGCTCGAGGTGCTGCTCCTGGCCCGGGAGGCGCGCCTCTTCCGCCCCGCCGATGGCGTCAGCCGGGTCAACATCATCCCGCTCTTCGAAACCCTCGAGGCGCTCAACCAGGGCCGCGAGATCCTCCAGCGCCTGATGGAGATCCCCTCCTGGCGCGAGCACCTCGTCCTGCGCGGCGACCTGCAGGAGGTGATGATCGGCTATTCCGACAGCAACAAGGAAAGCGGCTTCGTCCAGTCCGCCTGGGCCCTGCACGAGATCCAGCGCGACCTCGCCGCCTTCGCCCGCGAGAACCGCATATCCGTGCGCATATTCCACGGCCGCGGGGGCGCCGTCGGCCGTGGCGGCGGCCCGGCCAACCACGCCATCTTGGCCCAGCCTCCCGGTGCGGTGAACGGCTCCCTCCGCATCACCGAGCAGGGCGAGGTCATCGCCGATCGCTACGGCCACAAGGCCATCGCAAAAAGGCACCTCGACCAGGTGGTGAATGCGGTCCTCCGCGCCAGCCTGGGCATCGACCATGGCAAGGTCGAGCCCGCCTGGGAGCAGTTGATGGACCGCCTCTCTTCCACCGCCCGCGATGCCTACCGCGGTCTGGTCTACAAGGACCCGGATTTTCTCGAGTACTTCACCCAGGCAACCCCCATCAGCGAGATCGCCCAGCTCAGGCTCGGCTCCCGCCCTGCCAAGCGTGGGGCCACCACCTCCATCGAGCAGCTCCGCGCCATACCCTGGGTCTTCTCATGGATGCAGTCCCGTCACACCCTCCCCGGCTGGTACGGGCTTGGCACTGCCCTGTCATCTGCCATGGGCAACGAACCGGCCAGCCTCGAAACCCTGAGGCGGATGTATTCCAACTGGCCCTTTTTCCACGCCCTCATCGATAACGCGCAGATGATCCTGGCCAAGGCCGACATGAACATCGCCCGCCTCTACGCCGACCTGGTTCCCAGTCCCGAGCTTTCCGGGCGCATCTTCGGCGCCATCGAGGCTGAGTACCGTCGCACGGTGGAAGGTATCTGCGCCATCACTGGCCAGTCCGCCCTGTTGGAAAAAATGCCCATCCTCAAGGGCTCAATAGGCCGCCGCAACCCGTACGTCGATCCCCTCAGCCTCATCCAACTGGTCCTGCTCCGCCGCATCCGCTCCGAAGCCACCGACCAGACCGGCCTCCTCGACGCCGTCCTCGAAAGCATCAACGGCATCGCCTCCGGCTTAAAAAACACCGGCTGAGTCCATGGGGACCAGTCGTGCCGTGCGCGAAAGTGTC
>CAWUOE010000088.1:0-10911 GCA_963923355.1 uncultured Gemmataceae bacterium
GGGCCAATTGCAGGGCCCGCTGGATGTAGTTAGCGGGAATCAGGTCACGCCGAGCTTGTGCCATGGCTTTGCGCAACTCAGGATTCCTGGACGGGTCATAGCGGTCGGCCGCTGGCTTGGACCCTTGGCAAGACTTCAGGATTTGGTTCAGGTGGCGGTTCAAAAGCTTGGAACCGGTTACCAAAGCGGAAACCTTCTGTTCCTCAACCACCTTCCAGTCGATAAATTCCTCGATATCCGGATGGTCGAGATCCAGCACGACCATCTTGGCTGCTCGACGGGTGGTTCCCCCGGACTTGATGGCTCCTGCCGCGCGGTCACCAATGCGCAGAAAACTCATCAGACCGCTGGATTTACCGCCTCCGGACAAAGGCTCGCCCTCCCCGCGCATGGCGGAAAAGTTGGATCCGGTGCCCGAACCATATTTGAAAATCCTGGCCTCACGGACCCACAAGTCCATGATTCCACCATCGTTCACCAAATCGTCCTTGACCGCTTGGATGAAACAGGCGTGCGGGGCTGGATGCTCATAGGCATTGGAAGAGCGCACCACCTGATTGGTAGCCGGATCGACCCTGTAATGGCCTTGGGCAGGCCCTTCGATGCCGTAGGCCCAATGCAAACCCGTGTTGAACCATTGGGGCGAATTGGGTGCAGCCATCTGCCGGGCCAGCATGAAGCAAATTTCGTCGTGAAACGCCCTGGCGTCTTTCTCTGAGCTGAAATAACCGCCCTTCCAACCCCAGTAGGTCCAGCAGCCTGCCAAACGCCGGAATACCTGCCGGGCATCACACTCCTGTCCGTAAGAGGTTGAGTCGGCGGCTGGGCGGGATTTTTGAATCCATTCTGGCACGCCGTTTTCGGCAACGCGCTCGATTTTTTCTGGAACTCCAGCCTTGCGGAAATATTTCTGGGCGAGGATGTCGACCGCTACCTGGCTCCATCCCTGGGGTACCTGGATATTTTCAAGACTAAATACAGCCCTGCCGTCCGGGTTGACGATTTTCGAGGACCTGGCCTCGAAAACGACATCCGTCCATGGATCCTGACCCTCTTTGGTGAAACGACGCTCGATCTGCATACCATCCCCCTGGTGAGCAACCTTGCTTCGATTCCCGCGGAAAAAACAAGCAAGCCAAAACAAGTTGGCCGACCTGGCGATCACATCGCCCGCGAGACGGAATCCATTCCCTCTGAACCGAACTAACCTTATTTGAGAAACTGATCAAATGTCCACTTGGACACTCTGAAAACCTGAGGTCACCTCACAAGACCCGAACAGGCAATCCGGCAATGATTCCGCGTCTTGCCTATTCACCCTGAACGAAAGGCAAGGTCAGGCCGGGCTGATCCTGATACTTGCCTTTCTTGTCCGCATAACTCTTCTCGCAAGGCGTCGCAGCCTCCAAGAAGATCAGTTGAGCAATCCCTTCCCCGGCATAAATTTTGGCCGGGAGAGGAGTGGTGTTACTGATCTCAATGGTCACCCTCCCCCGCCATTCGGGTTCGAGGGGGGTGACATTCACAATGATACCGCATCGGGCATAGGTGCTTTTGCCAACACAAATGCCCAACATGTTTCGGGGAATTTCGAGATACTCCACCGTCTCAGCCAAAGCGAAGCTGTTGGGTGGGATCAGGCAGTAATCCCCTTCAATATCCACGAATGAGGCAGGATCGAAATTTTTGGGGTCGACCACCGCGCAACGGGCGTTGGTAAAGACCTTGAACTTTCGATCCACCCGAACATCGTAGCCGTAGCTGGTTACACCGTAAGAAATTGTTCCTGGGCGGTGGGCCAAGCCAGCGATCGGACGGATACACACATCTTTCTGAATCCGCCAGTCGGGTACGATCGCCATTGTCCGCCTCACTCCGCCTCAATTAATCCAAATCTGTTGGCTTGATATGGTTTAGGGTAACCAAAAGGTCTTGGGAATTTCTGAGCCCTTTTGAGGAAAGCGATGACCTCTTTTTACAGCTGAATTGGAAATCATCCAGTTCATTGTTAAAAAAGTTGATCATCCACGTTCCCCAGCTTAACCCTCCGCGTTTCCAAACTCTGGTTCCATTCCAGAGGTGTCGCCCAATCAACATTAGGAGAAGCAGGGAAAGCGGCCATCCGGTTTTTTAAAAATATTCCTAAGTCACTCGGACTGTTTGCCTTGCGGCTTCACCTCCAAAAGCGAATCCAAAATTCGAACCCAAGCCAGTCGATTATGCCAACTGGGGACGCCGCCTTCTGCCAAGTTGGAACCAATTTCAACCAGCAGCGGACTCAACGGATGAAAAGGGGCAGTTGACCGCATCAAGGCCCGGGCAACAAAGCCCATGTTCACCGACCGATTCAACGATCGCTCCAAAGCCTTGGTCCCACCTTTGGTGTCTCCGGAAATCAGGTCCAAATAACCGCAAATTCCCTCCAATTCCCCGATCATACCCATTTGTCGCAAAATCATTGCCTCACCCGAGGCACTGAGGCCCATCAACTCATGAACCACAGGGCCAAAGGTTCGAACAGCACCAGGCATTCCTGAAGCGCTCAGACACTGGCTGGCCAACGAAAACGTGTCACGGTTCCCCGAGAGTCCAGCAACCACACTGAAGGGCCCTTCCTGCAAAAGGACAGGCAAATTTCCGTCCTTCAAATTCGGCTTCAACAAATCCTGTTTCAGGGTAGCTATTTGCCCGATCCTTTGTGATGCCTCCTTATACCGACCGCTGGCCACACTAGCTTCAATCATCAACCAGTCGTACAAGGGATAATTCCGGCTTTCAACCTGCAATGCTCTGGCATTCAATAGTTGAGGCAACAAAACCCCGGGGTGATTCATTCGAAGCGTTTCTGGGCGATCCAGAAGCTGTTTGCCCGCACCCTCCAAAAACGACCGGACCTCATCCACTCGCCCTAGCTGCAAACCCAGTTGCAAATTGATCAGGGCAAAGTTGATTTGCAACTGTTCGTTTTCCTTCACTTGGTCAGCAGCACCGGCAGATTGCAGTTCACGCATGGCACGCAAAGGTAGCCCCATTTCCAAAGCAGTCATCGCCTGAAAAAACACGGGCGGCTCTTTGCCTCCGGAATTGTTTTTCATCCTTTCCAAAGCATTCGCCAAACGGTCCTCTGCCTCGTTTTTGCGCTTCGCGATCTGCTGGATCTGCTCTTCCAAAGCTTCCAAACGTTTGAGTCCATCGTCACCCAAAGTGGAAAGGTCGGAACGACTGCCTTCGAGCAAGGCACGCCCCTGCTCCTCCATCACGTCCCAAAAATTCCGCCGCATGGCAACCTGGTAAAGGACCAACCGGGCAGACCGGACACGGTCTGTACGCTCGTCTTCCAGGTTTCCAGCCAGGTCCAACACCCGTTGGGCCAAGGCGATCATTTCCAGTTCAACCAGGTCAGGAAGCACACCACCTTCCTGCTGAACCCCTAATGAGTCAGATAATTGTCCGAGACACTGCAATGTCACGAGGAGGCAACCGGGATTATCCGGTTGTTCCGCCATGGCCACATGGGCCTGACGGACTGACAAAAGGGCCTGGGCCACCCGTGCATCCGGACGCCGGAATTGGCCTGCCAGGTTGGCCCTTATCTCCGCCTCGATTGACTTACCGGAAATCGGCGGTTTTCCAGACCAAAATTCCCAGAAAGGCCGAATCTTGACGGGTTGATCCAGCCTTCCCTCCTGCCAATCCAAATGCCCCCGGGTAGCCTCGTTGACCAAGGTGTCGAAGTATTCATTGACCAGGGTGTTGCTTCGAAGTGGATTCTTTTCCGGTGGACTGCGTAGGGTAGCCACCTGGCCGGCTCCGGCCAGGTAAGGGGATTCCCAATCGGAAAGCCTTGAGAATCTGGGTGCCACCAAAACTCCGGGGCTTTCCCCCAGAAGATTGGCAACCACAGTGCGGATGGCCTTGCCTTCCAGCATGGACCTCCAGTCCGCCACATCCGATTGGCCCCCCTGAACGGTTTGAGGAGAATCGATGGATAGATCAGCGCAAGATTTGCGGTAATCCGCCAAGACTGCCGCACTTCTAGCCCAACGCGCATCCAAGAATTGGGCGTATTGAGGGGCGAACCAGACCAGGTAGGAAGCCATCTCCCCACTGTTTTCAATCACCAACATCCTTTCCTTGTCAGCCAAAGCTGGGGTCTTTGCTTGGATGCCTCCCCTTTCGGCCACTTCCTTGGCCAAATCCCTCAACCCTTCCGACCAGACAAAACCCCAACCAAATTCCCTGGATGTACGAGCCGAAGGGCGGAGGTATCCCGTGAACAATCCCGCCCCGATCAGGGCAAGCAAAGCCCCGACGCCCGAGAATCGAGCCAGCCAATTTCCCTCGTTAATTTCACCATCAACTTTCCGGATCAGGCCACTGAGGTGTTCGGCCAAAAAGACACCCGAAACCAAAGCCCCCAAGCCGATGAGCCGAAAACGGGCCATGCCGAGTACCAGCAAGCCGGCCAACACCAGGATTCGCCACAAAAGTTTCCTCTCCCCGGTGGCAAAAAAACCCATTCCGAGACAAATCAGGGCAATCAACAAGAGGCCGATTCCAACCACGGCGGGAAAAGGAATGAAGGACTGGTTCCAGGATGCCGTTAACCAATCCAGAAATGATCCCAAGTGTTGCAGGGAAACCCGAGCATCCTTCCGGATCTCACCGACGCCATCAAAAAGCCCAAGAGTTTCAGGAAACTGGAAGACCTGAAAAGTAAAGGGGTTTAGCATCGAGCCTAGGAGGGCAGCCAGAAGGCAATAACCCTTTGCTTGAAGTCCCTTGCCCAAAACCAAAAGGTCCACCGCCAACCACAGGACAACGATGCCCAAACCGAACAAAAATCCCCCATCCAAATTGGCCCAAAGGGCAAAAAGGACTAAAAATGCACCATAGAAGTAACCTAATTGGTTCCCAGGTTTGGCGGTTTCCACCTCCCCGATCAGGACCAACAGGATCGCCATTCCAAAAAGACTGATTACATGTGGCCCCATGTCGGCCTGCCCGGAAACACCTAACAGGACTGAAGCGGCCAATACAGGAGCTAACAGCTGACGAGCTGGACCTTTCCCGCAAATCGCAAAAACTGCCCAGCCCACCAAGACAAACCCAATTGTTTTTAATCCGACCAGCCACTTGCCCTGACCGCCATCCAACTGCCAACCAGCGAAGAGCATTCGGTCAAAAAGCCAGGATCCGTGTACCCATTTTGAGTCTTTCAGCATGTAACTGAATGGCTCTTCACCCAGAGCGACGGTCCCTTGAGAAAGGGCACGCCCGGTGGCCAAACGGATCAGGGTTTCTCCACCACGCATGGGAAAAGCAGTTAGTGCGATTGCGAACAAACCCAGCAGAACCCACCAAACAGAACGATCAAAGATTTCTGCCCAAATTGACTTTCCCGCCGACTGAGGCAACTCCGGATTGTCCTGCGGAAAAGGAATTTGACCGCTGTCGGGTGTTTTGGTGGCTGTGACTTGCATGGTTTGGCTTCCGCGGTCCTGAAAATCATTTGCAATGCTATCAATTTAAAGAAACAGGTTGGTGCCCTGAATGGACCCTTTGGAAAAACCCTCTTTTTTTCCAGCCAAAGTTGAGGGGTTGAATTAGGGGCCGATCTCTGGTCTTTTGGTGTTCATAAGATGAGCCTTTTGGCAATTGAATGATTGGTTGTAGTGCCGGAGTTGACTGTAGAATTTTCTTTTCAAACCGGAATGGAAATCCGGCTGAAAGACCTCTTCAGCAAGGAGTGCTGCCCATGTCGGTATTGGTTTTAAGGGCTGCAGCCTGCCTGAAGCCTTTGACTTTGGGCAAAAGCCATATTGCCACCCTTGGTTGGGCATGCCTCGTCTTCTCCCTGTTCTTCGGCTGCGCACGTGGGCAAGACGGTGGCAAAGATAAAAATGCACGCCCGAAAATACCAGCACCTGAATTGACGGGAGGCACCGCGTGGCTCAACACCGCAAAACCAATTTCACTGAAGGACCTCAGGGGTAAAGTTGTACTTCTGGACTTCTGGACCCTTTGCTGCATCAATTGCATCCACACTTTGCCCGACCTGGAACGCCTGGAGAAGAAATGGGGCAAAGAATTGGTGGTGATCGGTGTCCACAGTCCCAAATTCGACAACGAAAAATCCACAGCAAGCATCCGAAAAGCTCTTCTCCGTTACGAGGTCACCCACCCGGTTATCAATGATTCGGAGCGCCGCATCTGGGAAGCTTACAGTGTGGATTCCTGGCCAACACTTGTACTTGTCGACCCTGAAGGAAACTTTGTGGCCCGCGGATCAGGCGAAGGTCTTTACGAGGCGGTGGATGATGCGATCAGCGAATTGGTCAAAAAACACAAGGCAAATGGAACGCTGAAGGTTGGTCCCCTGGACTTTCAGGTCGAAACTGAAAACCGCCAAAGCATCTTGAAATTCCCCGGCAAAGTGATCACGGATGCCGCCGGGAAGAAAATGTTCATAGCAGACAGCACCAACCATAGAATCGTTTGCGCCTCCCCCGAAGGCGAGGTGCTCTGGACAGCGGGCACCGGCAAATCAGGGGCTGCTGACGGTTCTTTCGACACCGCTTCCTTCAACGATCCCCAAGGAATGGCCCTAGTTGAGGGTAAAACAGAAAAGCTTCTGGTAGCAGACAGAAAAAACCACCTGATCCGTGAACTGGATCTTTCGGCCAAAAGTGTCAAAACAATCGCCGGTACAGGAAAACAGGGCCAAGATCGGCGTTCGGGGGGTCCCGGAAACCAGGTCGGCCTGAACAGCCCTTGGGATTTGTGGCTCGATGGCAACAGGGTTTTTGTCGCCATGGCAGGTCATCATCAAATCTGGGTGATGGACTTGGCGGCCGGCACGATCATCCCATTCGCCGGAAGTGGGCGGGAAACTTTAATGGATGGGGAATTTCCAAGGTCCTGCTTCGCCCAACCCAGTGGATTGACCAGTGACGGGAAAAATCTTTTTGTCGCCGACAGCGAAACCAGTTCAGTCCGTTCCCTCCCCATCACCGCCGTGGATGGCACTCCCCAGGTTTCTACAATCGTGGGAACCCATCTTTTCAAATTCGGTGACAAAGACGGTGAGGGTGACGAGGTTCTACTGCAGCACGCCCTTGGAGTTGCCTGGCTGAAGGACAAACTTTTTGTTGCTGACACCTACAACAACAAAATCAAGACTCTCGATCCCAAAACCAGGGTCTGCCAAAACTTCTTGGGCGGATTTCAGGAACCTGGTGGTATTTGGGCCAACAATGGCCTTCTTTATGTAGCCAACACCAACGCCCATCAAATAGTAATTGTTGACCCTTCCAGCAAAAAGACTCGGGTGGTCGATCTGCGGGCCAAGCCTTGAGGAAAATCACGCCCATGGGTTCCACACGGCCAAGGTCCATATTTCTGCTTTTGTTTTTTTTGTTTGGCTTTGTCTGGATTGCCTTGGCAAAGGGCCAAGACAACGGCTTGCCCCAGGTTGAGGTTCGCCCGCCCAGCTCCCATGCTGGAAAATTAACACTCTCCGCAAAAATTGAAGCCAACCCCTTTTCAAGCAACAACCAAGACAAGCCATCCTCAGCCCCTGTTGCTTTCAAACCCGGCGAGGTTTTGGAAATTGTTTTGAGTGGAGTTCCCGCCAAGGGATTTCACACCTACCCAGCGACAGTTCGCACCTCGATCCAAGACGAGGCAATGCTTTCGAGCCTTGAATTTTCCACCCAAGGCAATTTGTTTCCGATTTGGCCAATGGGCGAATCCGCTCCTGAAAATGTTCGGGAAGAGGCTTTGGGCGGCAATGTCCTAGAGTTTTCCAAGCCCTTTCAATGGTCCATTCCGGTGCTGATCGACCCTGCATTCAAGGGACCGATAGCCAAACAAAACCTCAAAGCAAGACTACAAGTCTGCGATGAAAAGGGCTGCCATTGGGGTGATCACCTCATCGAAATCAGTATCCCGGTTTCCGGGACCGCCATACCAAGCGCGGATGCAATCTATCCAAAATCCGTCACCGGCCCACCTGCCCCTACTGTCGTGTCCAGTCCCGGTGAAAAGAATACAAACACCGGAGGCTCACCAAACCATCTCCGATCTGGCAGTCATCAAAACCGAACAATCTCCCGAATACCCCAACTGCCAGAAAAAGGTAGCTTTCGAGAGCTGGCACGTTATCCGGAGGGAACGATCCATAATCTTGATGGATTCAAATCCTTCCTTCGGGACCGGAACGGATCTCCTTCTGATTCGGGTGATTCCGACCTGCTGGAATTCATACTCCTTGGAATGTTTTGGGGTGGCATCTCGTTGGTTACCCCCTGCGTTTTCCCGATGATTCCGGTGACTGTCAGCATATTTTTGAAACAAAAGGAGAATGGAGGGATTAGCCCGCTTTCCAAGGCGCTCATTTACTGCGGAACCATCACGGTCGTACTCACGCTGGCGGCAGTCCTGGCCTTGTCGCTTTTTGTTTGGCTGAGCATCAACTGGATTTTCAATACCTTCATGGGCTTTTTGTTCATCTTCTTCGCGTTGTCACTTTTCGGCATGTACGACATCGAGCTCCCATCCTGGCTCACCACTTGGAGCAGCCAAAACGAACAAAAAGGTGGGGTGACAGGGACCATTTTTATGGCCCTGACCTTTTCCATGCTTAGTTTCGCATGCGTTGCGCCTTTCTTGGGTGGATTTGGTGCCAATTCCTCGGGGCGCCCCTTTTTTCACCAAATCCTTGGTGGTTTGGCTTTTTCTGCCACCTTCGCCGCACCTTTTTTTTTCCTCGCCCTGTTTCCCGGACTGCTCAGGACCCTTCCGAGGAGCGGTACTTGGCTAAATACCATCAAAGTAGCCATGGGCTTTGTGGAGCTGATGGCAGCCATCAAATTTTTCAGGTTGGCGGAAATACGGGAGGGAACCGCCACGTGGTTCACCTACGACTTCTGCCTCGCAGCAACTGTCGCCATTCTGGCGTCAGGAGCCTTTTACCTCTTTCAATTTTTCCGATTACCCCTCGATACGGAGCAGGATCATCTCAGCGTTCCGAGAATGACTTTTGGAATCCTTTTCCTGACACTGGCGCTTTATCTTTTTCCCGGATTGATCCACCCAGGCCAACTGGGCCGGAATCGTCCCCAAGGTGTGGTGTACGCATGGATGGATTCCTTCCTTCTGCCTGACAATGAGGTAGCTGGAAACGGCAAACACTCTGAGGATGAGTTGCCTTGGTCCGGTGACCTGGCCGAAGCTTTGGCAGCCTCGAAAGTGGATGGGAAACCGGTATTTGTTGACTTCACAGGGGTGACTTGCACGAATTGCAAACTGAACGAAAAACAGGTTTTCTCAAGACCAGATGTCCAGACCCTCTTTGCAAACTACCACTTGGTTCAACTGTACACCGATCGCGTGGTGCCAGAATTTTTTCCAGAAGGTGCGATCCAAAAAAATAAGAATCTATCCAAGGAATTGGCAGAGGCGAATTCACGCTTTAGAAATGAGCAATTCAAAGTGGAGCAATTACCTTTTTATGTAATCATTGAGCCAAAATAACAAAAGATATCCAAATATTGGATGCCATTTCGTTACTTCAACCTGAGCTTGGCCCAATTTGTCATTTGCTGGTAAAAACTTTTCGTGAAAATCAGTTACTCAATAAACGGAATCAGGGGATCCAAAACCATGGCAGGACGCTGGGTTTGTGCAGCAATGTTTTTGTTCGCCAATGGCTCCTTCAGCTTTGGTCAAAATCCCCAACCAGCAAGTGGGTCAGGCATTCCCGTTGCCAACCCAGCACAACCAACACCTTTGGACGGCATTTTAAAACAATGGGAATTGCAGATGCAGCGCATCGAATTCCTCACCGCCAATTTGACCCTTGTGGAAAAGGACAAGGTATTTAACGCTGCGAGGACATCCTCCGGGACTGCCAAATATTTGAAGTCAGGATCACCCAATCAACCTGTTTTGTTGGCATCTCTGGAGTTTCGCAAGGAAAACAAAGCGGAAACCGACAGGAAGTTTCTCTGCACAGGCAATTTCCTTTATGAATTGGATTTCCCCCAAAAGGTTGTTCGCGCCTTTGAAATGCCTAAACCCAAGGCTGGACAAGTGGCGGACGACAGTTTCCTGACATTTATTTTCGGCATGAAAGCCGAGGAAGCAAAAAGTCGTTACAACCTTAATCTTGATAAGGAAGACCAATATTACAGTTACATTTCAATCACACCCAAGCTCCCTGCCGACCGGGCTGATTTTCAGCGGGCCCAATTGGTTTTGTTGAGAACGACTTTTTTGCCCCGCAGACTGTGGTTTGAAAAGCCAAACGGTGATGAAACGACTTGGGATATCCCGCTAATCGACACAAAGAAACCTGTGGACCGAAAAGAATTCGATCCTCCCCAACTTGGCAAGGATTGGCGTTGGATGCAGGCAAGTGCTCCGGCTGTTTCTGGTTCCACACCGGCTCAAAATCAGCCAGCCCCCCGGGTTGCCCGGCCGGCACCCTGATTCATTTTTCTCATTATTCCTTCATCGCTTCCTGCTACCCTCGGGCTTGGGCCAAGTTATTGGCATTTCTCCCCTTATTGACAACCAACCAGTAAACACGGAGTCATGGCGATGCTTCTGAAAAATAAAATTGCTTTCACCGCGATGGCATTCACCGGGGCCACCTGCATTGCTCTGGCTCAACCTCCTGGCGGCGGGTTTCCAGGGGGTGGCGGTTTTGGCGGAATGATGATGATGGGCGGACGGGGAAATGCCGACCCAACCCAGCTTTTGAGCAACAAAAGCGTTTTGGATGAATTGAAACTGTCCGAGGACGATGCAAAGGACATTCTGCAAAAGTATTCCGAGGAAACCTCTGAACTTTTGGCCAAAATCCTTGCCGATAGTGGCAAAGGTGACCAAGCCAAACGCCTCAAC
>CAWUOE010000089.1:0-10876 GCA_963923355.1 uncultured Gemmataceae bacterium
CGACTTTGACAGCGCGGCCCTGCTGGGCAAGGCCGCACTTCTGTACGCGCTCAGGCGTTGACCCTTCTCGCTTCCTCGACCAGCTTTTCAACCTGCACAGGATCCACCTTTTCCGGATCTTCCTGACCTACCAGACCGTCCGCAGGTTGAAAAGAAGCCTTGCACGAGGCGTGCAACTGTTTCAGGCCTGCCCCCAGCAAGGCTTGGGCATTGCCGGCCCGCACGCCCCCTGCCGCAACAATGTCGAGTCGGCCGGCTGCCTTTTCTGCCAACTGGCGCAAGGTGGCAATTCCCTCAAGCGCCGTGGGCGGACCTCCGGAGGTGAGTACTCGCTGGAAACCCAGATCAGCTAGTTCGTTGAGCGCTGAAAAAGGATCGGCCAGACGATCAAACGCCCGATGGAAAACCGCCTGAGCCTGGCCCATCACCTTACGCACCACGGCGCAGGCCTCGTGGTCAATCCCGCCCTTGCGGGTGAAACCAAACGCCAGCGCCTCGGCCCCAGCGGCGGCATAGGATTCCGCATCTGCTAGCATCACGCGCAGATCATCCCGGTCGGTTTCAAAACGGCCTGGCCGTGCCCTCAGCAACACCACCACAGGAAGCCCGGTTTCCCGGATCAGGCTTTTCACCAATCCGGGCGAGGGGCTCACGCCGCCCACCGCCAGAGCGCTGGATACTTCCAAACGGTCGGCACCGGCCCGGGCTGCGGCCAAGCCATCCGGCAGGCCGGTCACGGCTATTTCCACCAGAGCCCGGCTCATTTCACATTGCCCAGCCAGGCCAGAAAATGGTCGCGCCAGGTGGTGTCGGTTTCAAACTCCAGGGTGTGGTAGGCGGCGGGGTACTCGATGACCTGCTTCTTGCGCAGCCGCCGGTCGGCCCACGCGCGGGTGCGCCTGTTATCCACGATCTTTTCCTGCCCGGCCAGCAAGACCAGCACCGGCAAGTCCCATTTTCTCACGGCAAGCCAAGTGTCCAAACGCACGCTCTCCACCATGAATCGGGCCGTCGCCTGGTGCAGGGCCAGCGCATCCTCCCGCAGGAACCGCCGCCACTCCTCCGAAGCTGTGAACAGGGCCGGATCGTTCAGGGGGATCGGCACTGTCGCCGTCGGCTGAAACACGCGGGTAAAAAAGATGCGGGCCCGCTCCAGAAAAGATACCGTCACAGCCGGACACAGCCCGGGTGCCCACAGCGAGACAGCCTGGATGTTCGCGGGGTGACGTTTGGCCAATGCCAGCGCGATTTTCGCACCCCAACTGATGCCCACCACCACGCACGGGCTGTCTCCCCATGTGGCTGCTCGCGCCGCTTGTGCGTCATCGACAATCTGCCACCAGTTCGGCGTGTCACCGCGGCCCTGGGTGTGATGACCCGACCCGCGCCGGTCAACAAAGACAACCTCGTAGCCGGCCTGGCGCAGCGCCTGGCAGGTTGCCCAGTACCAACCTGCGTGGCTTTGGATGCCGTGCAGCATCAGGATGCGGCCGCGGGGTTGCCCCACGGGGCAAAAACGCAACCCCTTCAGAGCGTACCCATCCGTGGCAGCATACGAAAACCAGACGCCGGTCTCAGCCACACAGCACCTCTCGGCGCACGGTCACCCGGGCAATGGCGGCGTGGTCCAGGTTCACTCCCAGACCCGGCCCTGCCAAGGCAGGCCCCTTACCCCCAAGACCAAAAGTCAGGTCCTGCGTTGTGAGACGTTCCTTCACCAGATGCCGGTCGTACGATCCCTCCACCGCGGCCAGTCCACCCACTGATTGTGCAAACCGCCTCCCCGCGGCAGTCAGAACCCCCGTTTCACCCACTTGGCACCCCAATTGGCATCGCAAACCGGCTGATTTGGCCCTTTGAGCCAACCGCAGGGTGGGGATGAAACCTCCGCATTTGCTCAGTCGAAGATTGAACAGGTCACACAGTCCCCCCGCGATCGCTGCTTCGGCGTCCACCATGCCGCACAACGATTCATCCAGCATCACTGCCACGCCGGTTTCCCGGCGGACCCGGGCCAAGCCCTGATCGGCTTCCACCGGGCACGGTTGCTCCACCCATTCCAAGCCCACCGCTTTCAGGTGGTTGAGCGCTTCGATGGCTTGATCCGTGGACCAGGCCTCATTGGCATCGATCCGAATACCCATGGCAGATCCCATGATCCGACGGACCTCTGCCAGGCGCTCTCCATCATCCTGCCCCTGGATACCCACCTTCACCTTCACCTGCCGGAAAACGGCGCACCGGTACAGCCTGGCCAGCCATTTCAGTTTGCGTCCCTTGGCGCTGGTGATCACCGCGCTGTACCGCACCACGGGAACCGGCTGGTGCAACTCCGGAGCCAGCAACGCCACCAGCGTGTCGACCCCTTGGCCGTATGCCTTGCCACACGCATCCAGCCAAGCCAGTTCCACCGCACACCGTGCTGCATTACCCTGAATGGCCCGATGGTCACCCGGCACGGGCAGCAAACGCAGAGATTCCGCGGCCGACACAGCCTCGGGCCAGTTGTTGGCCCGCAATTGGCCAAATATGTCAGAGCTTTTCAGCAGTTCCAGCGCACCATCCACTGTCTCCCCGGTCACATAATCCCGGGGCAGGCCTTCCCCATATCCGGTCGTCCCATCAGGTAGACGGCAGCAGGCTAACAGCGAATCTGTGTGGGTTCGGCTGTGCGAAGCGTGCTTGATGACCCTTTTCAGGGGGATGCGCACATGAGAAACCGTGAATCCTGCCGGTTGCACGATGGCCATCTCCTCACAGTGGGAAACATGGGCAAGATAATATGGCCGATAATTACTCAGATTTTTATTTTTTTCCCAAATCAACCATTTTTTTGCCAATATCCCCTTGATTCAAACCGGCAATCGGGAATATCAGCCCGGTGTCCGTAGGGGGAGCAGGTTCTCTGCTCTTTCGGACTATGACAGATTGCTCCGGTCCCACCTCCTTCGTGCGGGAGGGTGGTGGGCTTCCCTGGCGGGGGAAGGGAGTCCCTGACCATCTAACGGGAACGGCTGGGCCGCTTCCGGGTCTTGGATTCGCTGAAGTCAATCTGGGTTTTCTCGGGAAGCCGGGCCGTTTTTGGCCCGGCTTCCCTTCTTTTCAGATCATACCGCTCCCGTGATTTCTTCCCAGCGTGCGGCACTCGCATCCATTACCTGGCTGGCCAAGGCATCGTTGAGGGCCAAACCGCCTGCCTGTTTTTCCGTTTCGCGGCTGAAGTATCTGCCGGTAACACCCCCCAGCCCCGGATCCGTGGCTAAACGAACCAATCCCCGGGCACCCTCGGCTGGCGTGATGGCAACCCGGTCGAGCAGGGTGCGCCAGAACCAGCCAAAAAACCCGTTGCCCCGGAAAAACCGTGTGCCCACCACGCCAGGGTGGACCGCGTTGATGGTGATTTCACCCAATCCCGCGGCAGCCCAACGCCTGCTCTGCTCCCGCACAAACCAGATGTTGGCAAGTTTGCTCCGGGCGTAAGCCTGCATCGCACCGTAGCCCACCGAAAATTCCAAGTCATCCAGGGGAGGTTTTTTCGCCATCGTGTGCGCGTTGGAACTCACCACCACCACCCGGGCAGGAACACCCCCGGTCGCGCCCGCCCGCAACAACGGCTCCAGAGTCCTGGTCAGTCCGAAGGGGGAAAGGTGATTCAAGGCCCAGGTGGCTTCCACCCCTTCTTCCGTGACTTGCCTCGGATGGAAATAGGCTCCTGCGTTGTTGATCAGCGCGTGAATCGGCTCACCCGTATCCACCATGCGCCGGCCCAAGGCCTTGGTCTGCCGTAGCGAACTCAAGTCCGCCAATGCGGTTGCAACCACTCCTGTTCCGCCCAGTTCACCTTGGACCCGATCCAGGGCCTTCCGGTCCCGGCCAACCAGCGTGACCTTCCAGCCCGCCTGCAAAAGGGCTCGGGCTGTCTCCAGGCCGATTCCCTGCGTGGCCCCGGTGATCACCGCATGCCTTGCGTGTCCCTCCATGGCGGTTTTTCTCCCACGGCTCCCAAGCCTACCATTCACAACCGTTTGTTCTGATTCGGGATAGGATTGAAGAGCCTGTTCACCCCGCAAAAATGCGTAAAACCTTTGATAAGGTTGTTGTAGGCCTCTGGAAATTTTTCCCAAAGTCCGCGCGTGGTTTCTCGGAGCTGGTTTTTAAGGACGCTGACCCTTGGCGACGACCATTCAAACTAGACCATCCCGAATGGAACCCTCAACCGCTCAGGACCTGCCGGAACGGTTGCCGGTCGTCCGTCAGGGTGGCACCGGGTGGTGGCTGGTACCTGTTTTGTTGGTTTGCCATGCGATGGTGGCAATGCCGCTCCTGGCACTCCCCTCGTGGCAGGTTTTGACGGCCTCGCTGATCCTTTGCCTGGTTTTGATCAACCTGCGCGGATTTGCCTTCACCGCCGGTTTTCACCGTTATTTCAGCCACCATTCCTTCAAGACAACCCGTTCGTTCGCCTTCCTCCTGGGTGCGATGGGCTCCACCGGATTGCGTGGCGGGCCGTTGTGGTGGGCCGCTCACCATCGCAACCACCATCGTGTCTCTGATCGCCCGGCTGATATCCACCGGCCTGTGGACGGCATCTGGCACAACTACCTGGGTTGGCTGCTGGTGAGGGAAAACGGCACCACAGACCTGCACTGCATGAAGGATTTCGCCAGGCATCCGGAGCAGGTGTTGCTGAATCGGTTCTGGCTGGTTCCCACCCTGGTTCTGGCAGCCCTGTGTGCCTTTGCCGGCTGGCTGGTGGCGGGAACCCCGGGTCTGTGCGCTTTCCTGGGTTTGGGATTCGGCTTGTCCACCGTGCTGGTTTTCCACGGACAGTCATTGCTGGATGTCTTGGCGCACCGCTGGGGCCGCCGTCGGTTTGATCTGGCAGACACCAGTCACAATATCACCGGCCTGCACCTGCTGTTCATGGGCGAAGCATGGCACAACAATCACCACCACTATCCAGGCAGCGCGCGCATGGGCTTCTTCCCCGGGGAGTTGGATGCCGCCTACGACATGCTCCGGTTCCTCCGGCTTTTCGGCATTGTCTGGGATCTGCGCGAACCCGACCAACGCCTGCTGAAAATCAACCGGGTTGAGGACAAAGTTGCGCCCGAGGTGGCCAGTCGCGCCGGCACCGGAGGCTTGCCCGCCCACCTGGCCCCGGCAATCCGGTTGCCCGAATAGCTTTCCGCCCGGCCCTCCCGGGCAATCCAGCCGGTTCCCTGGTTGCGCCCGCCGGTGGTCCACCGCCTCCGGTGCGGATTTGATAAAAGAAGGAAGTCCTCCCGCGCAACCGAACCACCAGCCTGGAAACTTGCCATGGCCCTCACCTCACCCTGGACGCACCGGCACCTCCTGGGACTGGAATCGTTGGGTGCGGCTGAAATAACCTCCCTTCTGGACCACGCTGACAGTTTTCTGCCCGCCTGCAAGGATCCGGCCGCCAAGCGGAACGATCTGGCGGGCAAATGCGTGGTGAATCTGTTTTTCGAGAACAGTACCCGCACCCGGGTGAGTTTCGGGTTGGCCGCCCGTCGACTGGGCGCCGAGGTGATCGATTTCGCCGTGGGAGGATCCAGTGTCAGCAAGGGTGAAACCTTTGTGGATACCGCCCGCAATATCGAGGCACTGGGCATCCACCTGGTGGTGGTTCGTCACTCTTGCCCCGGCACTCCCCATCTACTGGCCCAGAACATACAGGCCGGCGTGGTGAATGCCGGAGACGGCCCCCACGAGCACCCTACCCAGGGCCTGCTCGATCTCCTCACAATTCGCCAGCGATTGGGTCGCATCGATGGACTGACCGTGGCCCTGGTAGGCGACATCCGTCACAGCCGGGTGGCCCGCAGCAACATCCACGGCCTTTTGAAACTGGGCGCGAGGGTGATCGTCTGCGGCCCCCCAACCCTGGTTCCCCCGGAAATCACCCAGATGGGTGTGGAAGTGACTCACGACCTCGACCGCATCCTGCCCGAATGCCATGTCTTGAATGTGCTCCGCATCCAGTTTGAACGGCAAAAGGGTCCCAACTTCCCGGGAGTCCGGGAGTATTTCCATCTGTACGGCGTGACCGCCCAAAGATTGGCTCGCGCCCGCCAAGGGGTCTTGGTTCTCGCGCCGGGACCGATCAACCGCGGGGTGGAGCTCACCCCCGAGGTGGCGGATGGCCCTTCCAGTGCCGTGCTGGAACAGGTGACCAACGGCTTGGCCGTGCGCATGGCCGTGCTGGACGCCTGCGCCAAGGCGGCAGGGAAATGAGCGGCGCCTCCGCCCCCACTCCCTGGGTACTCACCCTCGATATCGGCAGTTCTTCCATCCGTGCCGTGGTGCGGGATGCCCAAGCACGCGTCTTGCCGGGCAAGGGCACCGGCAGGGCCGCAGCACCGCTCCAGGCGGGTGAAGATGGCAGCGCGGTTTTTAGTCCCTCCCTGGTGCTGCAGGCATGCGATTCCGCAATCGATCAGGCCCTCGCCTCGCTGGGTGAGGAGGCCCGCCACATTGGGGCGGTGGCAATCGATACCTTCGGTAGCAGCCTGGTGGCCGTGGACAGTGACGGCTCCCCCCTCACCCAGGTGCTCTGCTACGCCGACACCCGGGGCTCCGCCCAAGCGGGGCACTGGCGCGCAACCTTGGATGAACCCGCCGAGCACAACCGTACCGGAACTCGCCTGCACGCCAGTTACTGGCCGGCCCAGTTGTCCTTTTTGCTGGGCGCGCATTCCGGGTTGCATGACGCCCGTTTCTGGACCGTGGGCACCTGGCTGATGCGACAGTGGTTCGGCCCCAGTTCGTCATCAGCTAGCCTGTCCGCCATGGCTTGGACAGGCCTGCTGAACCGCACAAGCCTCTCCTACGACTACATTTGGCTGGACCGCCTGGGCATCGGGGAAAAACAGCTCCCCACCCTTGCCGATTTCTCCCATGCCGAAAAGGGGCTGATAGCATCCTACGCAAGCCGCTGGCCCGCCCTGGCTGGCTTGCCTTGGTATCAGCCCATCGTGGATGGGGCTGCCGCCAATGTCGGCGGTGGGGCCTACCGCCCCGGTTCGTTGGCCATCACGCTGGGCACCACCTGCGCGATGCGCGTGGTGCCCGACCACGAGCCTGTCAAGTTGCCTTACGGCCTGTGGCAGTATCGGGTCGACCAATCCAGACCTTTGGTGGGTGGGGCACTCACCGAGGGGGGTGGCGTGTTTGACTGGGCCTGCCGTTTGACCGGCATCAAACCCGGTGCCGAACTGGAAGAAGCCCTCAAAGATCGCAAGCCCGGTGCCGGCGGCCTGGTGATGGTCCCCCTGCTGGCGGGTGAGCGGGCCCCGGGCTGGAACGATGCGGCCCGTGGAACCCTTGGTGGTATCAGTCTGGCTACCACCGGGACAGATTTGGTGGCATCGGCCATCGAGGGAGTGGCCTGCCGCCTGGCTCGGCTGTTTGCCTTGATGGGCCCTATCTCCGGAAAAAATCCCCGCGTCATTGCCAGCGGCGGCTTGCTGGCTTCAAACGCCTGGCGCCACGCCCTGGCCAACTCCCTCGGAGTGCCTGTCCACCCCTGCCTGGAGTCAGAAGCCACAGGCCGTGGCATGGCCCTCTTGGCGCTGGAAGCTCTTGGTTGTAGCTGTGACTGGGAACCAGCTTTGGGCACCGTCATGGAGCCGGATGAAAAAAGGCATGCGGATTATTTGGCATTGATGGAACGTCAAAAAGGCTTCGAAGTTTCCCACCCCTAGGTTTGATTATTTTCCTGTAGGTGGGGCTTTCAAGTTTGGCCAGATGTCTCGGATTTCCCAACTTTTTTGACAAATATCCGGCAGTTGCTTGGCAAAGTGAACTCTTTTTTACTAATAATTACTACTATCCCTCTCTTGTTCAAAAATTCTCTCCAAGTGCTTCGCTTGCACACTCAATCATGTGGAGGGTTCCATGCGTTCATTCCCATTCCGTAAAGGATTCACCCTGATCGAATTGCTGGTGGTCATCGCCATCATTGCGGTCTTAGTGGGATTGCTGGTCCCAGCGGTTCAAAAGGTGCGCGAAGCGGCCAACCGCATGAGTTGCTCCAACAATATGCGCCAGTTGGGTATCGCCTGCCATAACTTCGAAAGCACCAATCAATACTTTCCCACCGGTTGGCAGGCACCCACCCCCAGCGGTTCTTGGGCAAGTGCGGCATTGGTAGCCTCCGACTTGGCCGCCGGCCCGACCCTCCCGGGAACTCCCCGCTTCACCAACCTCATGGTGGAAGTGATGCCCTACATCGAACAGGATAACTTGGTCAAGAAATGGGACTTCACCAACATCGCCAACAATGTGGCTGGTGGAACCAATGCCATCAGCGCCCAGGTGGTGAAAATTTTCCTGTGCCCCTCCAGCATCCTGGCCTCGGCTCCGGTAGCTGAGGTTTCTGGCAATTCCTACGGGCTGAACAGCTACGGGGGCGTGGCGGGCATCTATTCATTCCGCGCCTACAAGAAGACCAGCAAATACTTCATGAGCAATGACGGCATCTTTTACATCAACTCCCGTACCCGCATCGGCGATATCACCGACGGCACAAGCAACACCGCGATGTTCGGCGAGCGTGACCATTTCGATCCAAATTTCGACCGCATGTACACCACCTTCCCGCTGAAGGGCTGGAGTGGTTGGGCCTGGTGCGACCAGCCCAACGCCGTGGGTGACTACCTCGTGGGTGCCGCGCAACCAATCAATTGGCAGATTCCAGCCACGGCGACCGGTCCCTCAAGCAGCAGCAACGAGTGGGTCCAGTTGCGTCTTTCCACCATGGGTAGCAGGCACTCCGGTGGTGCCAATGTGACCCTGTCCGATGGATCGACCCGCTTTGTCAGCAACAGCATGTCACTTTCAACCCTGCGGGCACTGTGCACGCGTGCGGGCGGTGAGGTGGTCACCGAGTGACCCGCCTGACCTTGGCTGGGGAGGCGGGTAGGCCTTCCGCCCCTAACCCAGCCAAGGATCCAAGGCACCCGTCATTTTGGTCGAGTTCAACTCCGCCTTGCCGAAACCGGCTACCGCTCCGGCAGCCTGAGCCTCCGCTTGGGCCTCGGGCAGATTGCTCACGAGCAGGAATGCCGTGCCCGGGTGGGCGGCTTTCGCCTCACGCAAAAAGTCGATGCCAGAATCGCCATCCTCATCAAACAAGCGGTTCACCAACACCACCGCGGCCTGGTTGGCTTTCAGCCAGGCAAACGCCTCCTGCCGCGTGGCGGCCGTGGCGATGGCCGCCTGATAGCGCCCAAGGATGGCCCGGCTGATGTTGCCATCGTCGAAGGAACACTGCCCCACGCTGAGAATGTTTTTCAAATCAGCCATTCTTCCCCCCAAATCCCTTGAAACCAGTGGTTTCCGCCCACATCTGATGGAACCGCCAACCGGCCAGCTCGCGCTTGGGCACATACGGCCCACCCTGGTAGAAACGGCTTGAAAGGTTCGACTGAACCTCCTCGCAGATCTGCATGTCCTCTCGCTGCACCTGGTCGCTGGAAGCCACGATGGCCTCCACCCGATCCGGCGGACACTCACCCAGGGCATACCAGTCGAACACCACGCGGCAACGCCCCGCGCCATCCGGCAACACCAGATTGGTGTCTGCCACATCACCGTAAAGATTGATCATCCAGGCCGGCCACAGGTGCCAGTACCAAGCCATGCCGCCATTCGCGCTCCCGCTGAGGGGGCACGATTGAAGGGAGCTTTTGTCGTGCACTCTGGTGGTATATTCCTTGCCCACCAAACCGGCGGCCAGCCCCGGATGGACCGGCCCGACATGGTACCCCCCGTCCAGATAGTTATCCACAAACACTTTCCAGTCGCAAGCCACCGGGTATTCCCGTCGGGCGATCCAACGATAACCCTCCAGGCGGTCACCCAGCCAAAGCTGGAACGGGCCGATCTGGCTGTCCAGTGATTGCGGTGCGGGATGCGGCGCATGCACCCACACCCAGCGGTCCCACACCTCCAGGTGCCAGGCAGGCAGGGGATTTTTCTCCCGTCGAAAAGTGGTCATGCCCACTCCCTCGGGGATGCCGGTCAGGTTGCCGGCCAGATCGTACATCCAGCCGTGGTAGGGGCAGGTGAAACGGGTGGCCTCTCCACAGCCCTCAGGGACCACCCGTGCCGCGCGGTGCCGGCAAATATTGGAAAAGGCGTGAAGCTGGCCCTTCAGGTTCCGGGCAACCACGATTGGTTCACCCGCCAGATTCAGCGCCAGGTAAGAACCCGGCAGGTCCACCTGTTCCGTCCGGCAGATGGGAAGCCAACTGGCGCCAAAAACCCGCCGTAAATCCAACTCACGCCACTCCGGGTGGGTGTAGCATTCCGGAGGCAGACTCCGCGCCCGGTCCAGCTCAGCATCGGGGTCTAACACTTCAAGCCCCCACAACCGGTATAATCCACACGGATTCCCTGTGTTTCTCAGGTGGTAAGCATAGGGACCCGACTTGCCAAAGGGCAGCGGTGGGTTAGGTTTGGGCAAAGGTGTCCGTATTTCGGGGTTTTTTACGGTTGAATGGCGCGGGGGTCTCGGCACATGGCATTCCTGTCATTGGAAGAGGCGGCCAAGAAACTCGGCATGGCCGAGGATGCCCTGCGCGCATTGGCCAAGGAAAAGAAGATCCGCAGCATGCTGGACAGCGGCAAGCTGATCTTCAAGGACACCGAGGTGGACGCCTACCTCGCCAAGAATCCCCCCACCGCCGAAACACGGGTGCCCGCCGATGAGGACCTGGTCCTCAACCTGGGGGATGATTCCTCCGGCGACTCCTTCAGCCTGGGCTCCGGCAGCAGCGACGAGCACCCCATTCTCATGGATGAGCCTTCCGAGCAATCCGGCGACAGCCTGGTGCTCGACGACAGCAGC
>CAWUOE010000090.1:0-10731 GCA_963923355.1 uncultured Gemmataceae bacterium
ATCCCGCTCCGTGGCCCCCCGATATTGGTTGCCGCGCAGTTCCACCCAGTCGGCATGCTTGGCGTAAAGGTGCCAGCGATTGTTCACCAGCGTGTTGTTCTCAATCACCCAGTGGTATGCCCGCCACTTCTTCCCCTGGCTGCCCAGATCACCGATCAGCGCGATCCCCGCGCCGTTGTTCCCCTCGCAGCGGTTCCCGCGCACCAGCGTGTGGCTGGAGGAACCAAACATGAAAACAATCCCGGCATGCCCCTTTCCCGGCAGGTGTGGGGAGTTATGCTGCCCCGTCGGCAATCCGTTGAACGAGGCCTCGTTGTCGATCAGCCGCGACTGGTCCGACCCGCCCATCCAGAACCCGTAGCTCGAATGGTTCGCCTTGTTGCGCACGAAGGTGTTCCGCGGCGCCCAGCACTCCACAGCGTTGTTGTTGGCGAAGGAACAGTCGTTCCCCTCGAAATGGTTACCGGTGCTGCACCACCCGTTCAGCACCCGGATGAAGATCCCGTCACCGCCGTGGGTGCAATCGTTGTCCAAAAACCGGTTGTCGTTCGACCCGCTCTCGATCAGCACGCTGGTGGAATCCCGTGCGTGCACTTCGCCCGGCTTGATCCGGATGCCATAGCTCAGATTGTTCCCCTTAACCGTGTTCCGGCAGGCGGTCCACAGCTTCAGGCAGGTGTTCGAGGTGTGCGAAAAGTCATTCCCTTCCAGCGTGTTGTCATCCGAATCCAGCAGCACACAACCATCCCACACCCGGTTCGCCTTGTTCTTTCGCAAAATCGACTTGCTCACCCGGTCCAGCACGATCCCGCCGCGCCGGCCGCTTTCCCCCCAGCTAAACTCTGGATCATGGAAGTTGTCCGAGAAATCGCACCCCTCCACGTGGATATTCCTGCAGTTCCGCGCCACCAGCCCCGTCTCAAAACCCTTCGCCTTCAGGTTTCGCACCGTCACCCCTTCCACCCCGGCAAGCGTCACCCCGTTTCCCTGGAACCCTTTCGGGCTGCCCTCCTTGGCTCCCACCAGCCAGGCCCCGTTGCCATCCAGTGTCACCCCCGATTTTTTGATGACAATCCCGCCGTAGGTCCTCGCCGGATCCAGCTTCATATCCCCGGAGATTTCCAGCACCTCCTGCCCAGAGACAAAGCCCGCCCCGCCTCCAAAAACCCCCAATACCACAGCCACACAACCACCAGATAACTTCATGACTTTCCCCGGATGATCAAACCCTTCAACCCGCCTGTAGCCATCAGAATACCTGTTCCCGCCTCAACCGCTCCCGAGCCCCCTAATAATGAAAGATCTTGTGGAGACAACCAATGCTTCCGTGCCTGTTGGCCCTGTGGGGAAATTGGTGCATGCACGCTGATCCCGCCCGGCCGCTGTTCGACTTCAGTCAGGCCACCGCTGCCAGCCGCTGGCAGGCCGTCAACGATGGCGTCATGGGCGGAATCTCCCGCGGAGTCTTCCGTGTGACCCCCGCCGGTCTGCTCGAGTTCACAGGCAACCTGTCCCTCGAAAACAACGGCGGCTTTGCCTCCATCCGCTCCAAGCCTTCCAACATGGGCCTGAAATCGACAGACACCCTCCTCATCAAGCTGAAGGGTGATGGCCGCGACTACTCGCTCAACCTCTACCTCAACCGGCCGCTGATGGCTTTCTCCTACCGCGCCAGCTTCTCCACCAAGAAGGATCAATGGCTCGAGATCCGCGCCCCGCTGGCAAATTTCGTCGCCACTTCCTTCGGCCGTGAGATCGTTGATGCCGGACCGGTCAATCCCGCTGAGATCATCGGCGTCGGCTTCATGCTGTCCGACAAGAAGCCTGGGCCGTTCCGCCTGGAGATCGAATCCATCCAGGCCGTTTCTCCCGCGCCCTGATTACCTGAACGGCTGCTTCCCCTATAAAGGGTTTTCCAGAAACCCGGGGAACCCCAGCATGGTCCAGATGACCATCCTCTTCTTCACTATTCTCATCACCGTGACGGCCTTTTTCGTCTGGTGGTACCGCCTCTTCCGCCCCAGAGGCTGAAAGGGTTTCAAACCGCCGCGGCACAAGCCGTCCCGGTCGCTCAATCGTTACCGGGTCCCGTCACACGCGATCTTGATCTCCGCCTCCGAAACCACCGGATGCCCTTCCCGGGTGGTGCTGGCGCGGGCCGTTACCTTGTAAACTCCCGGCTTCAACCCTCCCGGCCCCGCCGCCACTTTCCACTCCACGGTCCCCTGCCGGTCCGGGGGCAGAATTTTCTTCTCGGCGCCAAGGCTGCTGGCCCATTCGGCCGGAACCACCAGCTCCAAAACCACCGGCTCTCGCAACGAGGCGGATCGCAGCAGTTGGACAGGCATTGACACGGTCCCATCCTTCCCCATCTCGATCTCGGCGGGCGCGCTAAGCTTGAGCACCGCCCCCTCGATCGACATCGTGATCTGCCCCTCCACATCCCCGGTCACCCAGCGTTCCGTTCCAGCCGGATCCTTCACCCGGGCCATCCCCACCAGACCGATCCGCGAAGTGCGGCTGGTCTCCAGCCCCTCGGGCAAAAACACCGGGTAGTTCACCCGCTTCACTCCGGGTTCAACGGTCAATGACGGCCCGCGGATGCCTTGCCGGTGCCGCTGTTGCCGCGCGGCCATGTCCAGCACGATCGGCCCCGTGAAATCCTTGTCGCGGTCGATCGACAATTCGGCCAGGTGCGTGGCCCCGCGGTTCACGCGTCGCCCGCCATCCGCTTCCAGCGGCTTCACCTTGAAGGGCGGTTTCACGGTGGTCGCCATCAGGGTCCCTTCCAGCGGGGCATGGTCCAGCCTCCAACCATCCCCCTCCTGCCGCTGCATGGCGGTGCCCGGCCGCTGCAGTGGTTTCCCACCCGCCTGGGCCGATCCCGTCACCCGCGCCAGGCTGAATGCCGCGGGCGCGTTTTTGATCGACCCTAAGTCCACTTTCAGGTTGTCCGAGGTTGGCGGCACCACCAGCTTGGCCGCCTCGGGCCCCGTCACACCAACCGGCAACCCGGCCAGCGACAAAGTGACGGCCTCCTTGAAACCGTTCTGACGGATCACCTTGACCGCGACCGAACCCGGCCCGCCTGCCGTGAAGGACAAAGTCGGTGGAACCTCCACCCGGAAATCCGGCTCAACACCACGCGCAGTCAGCCGGTACAGGTTCTCGGGCCTCGCCCCCACGCGGCCGCGGTCCCTTAGCACCACCTCATACTCTCCATCAGCGGGGGCTGAAAACACCATCAGCGGGTTGGGCCAACCGGCACTGTCATCCTCATCGGCCAGTTTCTTGCCATCCGGTCCCCGCACCTCCAACTCCAGGTCCTGCCCGCCGTGCGGGTTCAAGGCCAGCGCCTTCAGGCGGATGGTCTCCCCCTTTTTCGCCTTCCAGGAAAACCGCGCGGTGTCCCCCTCAAGCGCCCCGGTCCAGTTGCAGGGCAGGCTGATCGCCGTGCGCCCGCTTGCCACCACCGGCAGCTCGGGGGCATCCCCCAGCGGAAAAAAATGCGGCACGCTCGTGCCGTGAGCCGTACGAAGCCGGTGCAAATACCGCTCCCCGGTCCCCGGAAACTCCACATCCTCCCGCACGCTCTCAACCCTGGCACCACCTGTTGCCAGGCCGATGCCCCAGAATGTCACTGTTCGCTTCTCGCCCCGCTTGCCCCCCGATGGGCTGGCCGAGAGCACCCGCGGCCCGTCCGTCACCCTCAACTGGTAGCCCAGCGAGCGATAGCCCTTGTGGTCCACATCATGCACCGCAATGGTGTACTTTTCTCCCTTGCGCGCCGGGAAACTCACCACCGGGTCCAGGCCCGCCGTGTCGGCATATTCCGCCACCAGCTTCCCGCCCTCATCCGTTACCCGCAGTACCCCGAAAAAATCCGCTCCCAGACGGCGGGCCACCAGCTCACAGGTGACGATCCCGTCACCCTTCGCCTCCATCTGGTACTGGTCCACTTCCTCGATCCGCCCAAGCCTCCCGCACAGGTGCACCGGCGCCGGCGGAAGCACCTGGGGCCCCCGGCGTCCCTCATCCTCCAGTGCGAAGGGACTGTCCGTGATCAGGAATTTCCCGGTATCCCCGGACCCCGATGCGTTCGCCACGCCCCAGTGGACCAGGCCCGGCGGCATGTCGGCCGGAATCGTCAGCCGGGCGCGAACCTCCCGCGTCAGGTTCGGGTCGTTCTGGTACGCCTTGATGCCCAGCCAATAGGGCGGCTCGGGCACCTGCACCGGTCCCGGTTCACCCAGCACCTCCAGCCTCAGCCGGGGATCCATGAAGATGAAACGGCTGTCCGGTGTCAGATCGGTGGCCGCCAGGCGGATCTCCACCGTCGTGCCCGCCTGACCCGCCGGCGGAAAGACATACCCGGCTTCAGGGGCCCGCTGCCCGTGGCAGACGCCCGCGGTCCAAAACATGGCCGCGACCGGTGCCGCAAGGCCGTGGGTGATACGCCACATCACAGCAGTTCCCGGATCACCTTGCCGCCGTTCACGATCGGCACCGGCCTGCCCAGCGGCGTGTACAAAATCTTGTCAGAGTCGATGCCCATCAGATGGAAGACCGTCCGCAGGATGTCCGACACACCCAACGGGTCTGCGGTCGGGGCCGAGCCGGTCTTGTCCGTGGCACCGATCACACGCCCGGGCTGGATGCCACCCCCGGCCAGCAACACTGTCTGGGTCATCGACCAGTGATCCCGACCCGCCTTGTCGTTGATCCGCGGGGTCCGCCCCATCTCACCCATCATCACCACCAGCGTGCTGTCCAGCAGCCCCCGCTGGTGCAGGTCCGAAACCAGCGCGCTGAAGGCCATGTCTGCGTGCGGGATCAGGTCCTTCTCCAGGCTGGGGAAGCACGAGAAATGTGTGTCCCAGCTCCCGTGGTCCACCCCCACAAAACGGCAACCCGCCTCCACCAGCCGGCGCGCAAGCAGCGCGCACTGCCCAAGCGAGGTCGGGCCGTACTCCTGCCGCGTCTTCTCGCTCTCCGCCTTCAAATCAAAAGCTTTCCGCGCCTCGGGCGAAGTCATCAAATCCCGGGCCTTTTGGTAATAGGTGTCCATCGTGCCGGCCCGTCCCTGCGGCGCTATCCCCTTCTCCAGGCTCTCCAGCACCCGGCCCCGCCGTTTCACGCGCCCCTCGCCCAGCCGCTCGTCCGCGCGCAGGTCCTTCACCTCGAAATCCGGCTGCACCGGATCCGATTCAATGACAAACGGAGCGTGCTCCGCCCCGTAAAAACCCGGGCCCCCGGCCGTCAGCGGATGCGGCATGTTGATGTAGGGCGGCACCCCGCCCCGTGGCCCCAGTTCACGCGACACCACGGACCCCAGCGAGGGATAGAGGTCATTCACCGGCACCTTCGTGTTCGCCCCGTCCCCGAAACCGGCCTTCACCCCGGTCAGCAGGTAGTGGCACCCCGTCGTGTGGCCGTTGTCATTGTGGCTGTGGTTCCTCAGCATCGTGAACTTGTCGGCGATCTTCGCCGTCCTGAAGCAGTGCTCGCCCACCAGCGTGCCGGTCACGTTCGTGCGGATCGGCTTGTAGGGCCCCCGGATCTCCGCAGGCGCTTCCGGTTTCAGGTCCCACATGTCAATCGTCGAGGGCCCGCCCTGCAGGAACAAAAAGATGCAGGATTTGGCTTTCGCCTCTTTCCCCGTCGCGGCCTGAGCCTGCATGCGCAAAAGCCCGGGCAGACTCAGCCCGGGCAACAGGCCCGAGGCGCCCACCCGCAGCGCCATCCTCCGCGACACATGGCTGCCACGCGCCGGATTGCTCTCGTTTTTGTGGATGAACATGGCCACCTCCATCCGGACAAGACCCGGATCAATGGTTGTAGACGAACTCGCGCGTGTTCATCAGCGCCCACAGGGCGTCTTCCACCGCCCCGCGTCGATCCTTGCCGGACTGGCTGAACAAGGCGGCCATCGCCGCCCGTTCCTCCGGCTTCGGCGGGCGCGCCAGGCAGGTCAGGTACAGCTCCAGCACCACCGCCTCATCGTCCCCTTTGCCGTCCGCCAGCTTCCTTGCCACACCGCCCCGGGCACGGATCTTGTCGTTGATTTCCGGCGCGTTCATCAGATGTAGCGCCTGCGCGATGCTCGGCTCGTTGCCCCGTTCGCACTCGCACACGCTGGCTCGCACCGGCCGGCCGAACAGCCGCAAAAAGTACGAGGGCATCCGGTTGTCCCACAATTGGACCGCCCGCGTGCCCTCGGGCACCCCGGGAAACTTTTCCGGCAAGCCCGTCACCTGGCAGATGGCGTCCAGCAGCACCTCCGCTGCCATCGCCTTGGGCAGGGCGTGCGAAAAATTCTGCTCGTCCGTGCGGTTGCCCTCCGTGGCCCCCGCCAGTTGGTAGGCCCTCGAGTTCAGCAGCAGCCGCGTGAAATCCTTCAGGTCGTAACGCGCCCCCTTCAACTGGACCGCCAAGTCCTCCAGCAGCGGCTCGTTGCTGGCCGGATTGGTCGCGCGCAGGTCATCCAGCGGTTCCACCAGCCCCCGGCCGAAGTAATGCGCCCACAGCCGGTTGGCGATCGCCTTGGCGAAAAACGGATTGCCCGCCTCCGTCATCCAGTCCGCAAACACGTCCCGCCGGTCCTGCCCCTCGACGAAGGTCGCCGGCGCCGCCCCCAGGGCTCGGGTCGGTTCGGGCTTTTTCGTCCGTGGGTTTTCCAGGTCCTTCCCGGCCTCGGTCACCACGCTCACAGATCCGGTGCCCAGGTGCTTCCGCCCCACCCCCGTGAAGAATCCCGCCAGACCGAAATAATCCGGCTGGCCCCATCGCTCCGAAGGATGGTGGTGGCACTGCGCGCACTCGATGCGCACCCCCAGGAACAACTGGCTCACCGACCGGGCCAGCGCTTCCGGGTTCTCCAACGCCTTGAAGAACGCCGAGGCCGTGTCCCCCGCGCTGTTGCCACGCGCAGCCACGATCTGCCGCGCGAACTGGTCATAGGGCGTGTTCTCCCGAAACTGCCGACGCAACCACCGCGTCATCGCCACCGCCCCCTGCGGCCCAATCGCGTCCCGGTCCACCCTCAGCAGGTCGCTCCATTTCATCGCCCAAAAATCGGCATATTCCGGCCGTTCCAGCAGCCGGTCGATCACCCGCGCACGCTTGTCCGCCCGCTGGTCCGCCAAAAATTCCCGGGCCTCCGTGGCCGTCGGCAGCGTGCCGATGGTGTCGAGATAGACCCGCCTCAGAAAGGTCGAATCATCCGCCAGCCCGCTCGGCGGTATGCCCAGCAGGGTCAGCTTGTCCCACACATGCCGGTCCACCAGGTTGTTCTCGGGCGGCCTGGCGAAACGGTTCCCCGGCCTCGGCAGGGTCACCCGGCACACCGTCACGTTCCCCATGTGCCGGACCAAAATTGCCGCCTCTCCCGGATTCAGGCCGGCTTGCACGCCACCCCGGCCATCCACCCCGGCGATGGTGGGCGCGTTCGATTCAAACTCCGCCTCGGCCGTCACGCAGTGGCGTTTCCCGTCGGCGTCCACGGCGGTCACCCGCAGTTGCTGCAGCCCGCCAGGCTCCAGCACCACCCGCTCCGGTTCCACCTCGATCCGCGCCTCGGGCACGAATCCGCCGTTGCCGTCCCGCATCCCCTCCGCCATCCACCGCGTCAACCGGCGATGGGGCAGCGAGCCTTCCTGGATTTTCCGCCCGCCACCGTGCGGCACCCCTGCGATCGCCTTCTGCACCAGCAGACTGTCACCCGGCGAACTGGCCAGCACCCGCCGCCCACGCCCCTCCCGCGTCAGCGCCGCATGGTCCGCCTCGGGGTCGAAACCGAACACGCTCAGCTTGAATCCGTTCTGCCCCTCCGCCTTGCCGTGGCAGCCCCCCGAGTTGCAGGTGGCTTTGGTCAACAGCGGGATCACCTGCTGCTCGAAGGAAACCGGTTTCGGATTCCGCAGGCCTGTCACCCGCAGGGCCACCTCGGCTGAATGCATGCCCTGGCGAATGGCAATCCGGGTCTCACCCTCCGCCACGGGTTCCACCAGGCCGTTGCTGTCCACCCGGGCAACAGCCGGATCCGCCACACTGTAGATGGCCTGGCGGGTCACATCCTTGGCCTTGCTGCCGGCCACCAGTCCCACCAGCAACTGCTGGGTCGATTCCGGCCCGTCCAAGACCACCCTCGCCGGACTCACTTGCAACTGGGCGCGCGCCGGCCCAACCGCCCCCCCGACCAGCGTGAGCACGGCAAACAACAGCAATCTCTCAGACCTCAATCGCGGATCCATCGGGCACTCCGCTGGAATCCTGGGGTGGGAATCTTGCAAATACCGGTCAACACGGCGGCCCAAGGCGGGCTGGGGGGCCTTCCGAACGTCTCAAGAAGTATAACCCCTGTTCCCCCTGGGGCAAAACACCATTCCACCCCTGCTTTGCCAGCGAAAGAAGGGGCGCCACCGGGCTCCAAGGACCTTGACCAGCCCATCCACCCGGTTAGCCTAGGGGTCTGGTCCGTTCACCCTGCTTTTTGTCGCAGTCCCATCCCCCTGTTCCCCTCCCTGGATAAAACCCATGCGCGTCGTGGTGACCGACCACACCTTCCCCGACCTCGACATCGAGCAGGCCATCCTTCAAGAGGCCGGCGCCACCCTCATCGCCGCCCAAACCAAGGAGGTGGGTGCGCTGCAGAAAGCCGTGTCCGGGGCCGACGCCGTCATCACCCAGTTCGCCCCCGTCAACGCCCAGGTCATCGCCGCCATGGACAAGGCGCGCGCCATCGTCCGCTACGGTATCGGCTTCGACAATGTCGACATCGATGCCGCCCGCGCCAAAAATATCCCAGTCTGCAACATCCCCGATTACTGCATCGATGAGGTGGCTGACCACACCCTCGCCTTCCTCCTTGCCCTCACCCGTCAGGTTGTCACCCACACCAATCATGTCCACGCCGGCGCCTGGGGTCTGGCCACACCGCTCTCAGGCCTGCAGGCACTCTGCCGCATGACGGTAGGCGTCGTTGGCTTCGGCCGCATCGGCCGTGCCGTCGTCCGCAGGCTCGTCGCCTTCGGCGCCAAGGTCTTGGTGCAGGATCCAGTCGTGCCCGCCGCCGACATCACCCAGGCTGGTGCCACCTGCGCCGATCTGCCCACCCTCCTGGCCCAGTCCGATTGTGTCACCCTGCACTGTCCCTCTTTGCCCCAAACCAAAAACCTCATCAACTCCCAGTCCCTCGCTTCCATGAAAAGCGGCGCCCTGCTGATCAACCTCGCCCGGGGCGATCTGGTTGATCCCGGCGCCTTGGTTCAGGGACTCGATTCCGGCAAATTGGCTGGCGCCGCGCTCGATGTCTTCCAACCCGAGCCCATCCCGGTGGGCCATCCCATCCTCAAGAGGCCCAACGTCATCCTCGCCCCCCACATCGCCAGCGCCAGCGTCGCCGCGGTCACGCGCCTTCGCCAGTCCGCCGCCCGGCTCGCCGTGCAGGCACTGCGCGGTGAGCCCCTGGGCAGCGTCGTCAACGGGGTCAACCGATGAGCCACTGGTCACTGGATGGCAACCAACCGGTCCACCCCTCCGATCTCGAGGCCTTCGTCCACACCGCGCTCGAGCGGGCCGGTCTCTCCCCCGATGACGCCGCCATCACAGCCGAGGCCCTCACCCTCGCGGACACCATGGGTGTCCACACCCACGGCACCAAACTGCTCGCCGGCTACCTCCGCAAACTCCAAGGCGGCGGTTACCGCGCCCAAGGTGTTCCCAAAATCCTCCGCGAGGGCCCCGGTTGGGCTGTGGTCGATGGTGATTCCGCCCTCGGCCAGGTCGGCTCCGCCTTCGCCACCGATCTCGCCATCACCAAGGCCAAAACCGTCGGCATCGCCTACGTGGGCCTCAAGAACACCGGCCATATCGGGGCCGCCGGCTACTACGCCTGGCGCGCCGCCCGCGAGGGGCTTTTCTGCCTCGTGGTCGGCAACGACATCCCCAGCGTCGCCGCTCCCGGCTCCTGCGGCCCCGTGCTCGGCAGCAATCCGCTCGCCTGGGCCACGCCGGCCCCGCAGGGCGATCCCATCCTGCTCGACATGGCAACCGCTGCCGTCGCCGGCGGCAAGGTCTACGCCGCCCGCCAGCGCGGTGAAACCATACCGCCCACCTGGCTCATCGGCCCCGATGGCCTCCCCACCACCGATGGCTCCCTCTACCCCCAGCAGGCCTCCCTGGCACCCATGGCCGGCCACAAGGGCTACGGCCTGGGCCTCCTCGCCGAACTCCTCTCCGCCGTCATCCCTGGCGGCGCCATCACCTGGCAGGTGGGAAGCTGGATGTTCGATCCACCCTCCAGTCCCTCCCTGCACAACGCCGGCTTCATCGTCGCCGATATCGCCGCCATTGCCGATCCGGAAGAGTACCAAAAGGGCCTCGCGCGTCTCCGCGGCGAAATCGGCCAGGCCCGACCGGCCACGGGAGTCGACCGCGTCCTCCTGCCCGGCGAGCGCGAATGGGCCACCCGCAACCAGGCCCTCGAGCACGGCATCCGCCTCCCCGCCGATGTCTGCGAAAAACTGGCCGAGGCCGCCCGCCTGGTCGGCATCTGATTCGGTTGCTCTTTCCGTTTCGCATCCCTGACGGAGGCCCGGTGCCATGGTGGTCAGTCTCAAGATGGTGAAACATTCCCTCGGGCTCGCCCTGGTGGCCGCGCTGGCGTGCCCCCACCCTGCCCCGGCCCAGGGTCCCGTCCCAGCAGGCAAGGTCCAAGACCTCTCCCTCCTC
>CAWUOE010000091.1:0-10646 GCA_963923355.1 uncultured Gemmataceae bacterium
GGACAGGCAAATCCCCAAGAGGTGGAGCAGCAGGGGCCGAGTTGGGGGCAGGAATCGACGCCGGAATAGAAACAGGGACCGATGTGGGCGCCGGAGGCGGCACCAGGTCCGCGGCGCTCAATGGGCTGGGCTGCGAGGTGATCGGTTCGGCTTCCTTCGCGGTTGAAACCGGGGTTCCTTTTGCTTCCGTTTCCTTGGTGGCAGTCACACCCGCTCCAAGCGGTGCTGAGCTGGACAGCTTCGGCAAAGGCAATTGGCTTGCGGTGGTGCTGGCGGATCCTTGGGCCGTGGGCGGTGGGACAATCGGCCTGGTGCCGGCAGTGTTGGCTGATTGGAAGCCGGTGGATTGACCGCGACCAGCAGCCTGGGTCACGCCAGAAGGTGATGATGCGGAAGCAGCGGTCCTCTGAATACCGGAAGGTGGTGAAAAGGCATTTCCCGAACCATCCTCTGCCGAGGCGATCTCACTGGGCGATTTCTTGGCAGCACCCGCGGTGTCGCTCGGTTTCACCTGCCACATGGGTGGAGGACTGGCCGGCCCATTATTTTTGGCAAGGAATCCGTTCCCGCTTTGGCAGCCTGTCAATCCCAAGGCCGCCCCGAAGGTCATCGCGACCAAACAGGTTTTTGGCACCTTTTTTCCGTTTGAGCGCATCCTGCACCCCCTGGTTTCCAAGCCATCTCCCGCTTCCATGCGGAGCTTGCACGGTTCGTGGCAGGGCGTTATCCGAAAACCGGTTTTGGAATCAAGAGGTTTTGCCTTTCATCTATTTCAGGATCATTCATTTGATCTCAAAGTCATCACCCAGCCCATGGCAAGTCCACCCAACAAACCTGCCCCATGCGCCCAGTTGGCCATGGCCGCGCCCGGGTTTTCAGCCACAATTCCCATCAGCAGCCACCCAACCAACAGCATGGCGGTACCCGGGCTCATGAACAGGCCCATCTGGGGAGCACGGGCGGAAGCCACCCAGATGAAACCGGCAAATCCGTAAAGAACTCCAGACATTCCCCCAAACCGGAAACCAGCGCCAAAGAACGCCTGGGCACAGTTGCTAAAGACCGCCAGAACCAACACCATCAGGGCGAGCCGCCAGGTACCGATTGAGCGTTCGAGTGCTGTACCCAGGCTGGAGAGCATCAGCATGTTGAACAAAAGGTGTATCCCATCCAAATGGACAAAAATGGGTGACACCAATCGCCATACCTGGCCCCGTAAAATACTGGTCAATGGAGTTTGGACCCCGCGTGCTTCCTGGGGCGTTTCCGCAGTTGCCCCCCAAACCAACTCTCCCGCAGGGGCATTGAACCAAAGGGCATCCTGAATTTTGGTCCTGTCACCGCTCATGCCGAGCAGATAAACCACCACTGAGACAACAATGAGCAGGACCGTTAAGGGAGCACGAAAAGTACCTGCCCCCTCCAGACGGCGTTCAAACGCCTCTTGTCGTCGCTCGAAGGCCTTTTCCTCTTTCTGTTCCTGTTGCCGCAACTTTCGGGCAACACCACCAGCCTGGGAATAAACCGGGTTATCAGGATCTGCCGAGAATTTGGACCACAATTCACGGGCCTCTGCGACTTGATCCTCCTCGATCACCCAAACACCCCAGCCATTTTGAGCCTGCAGGACCCGAGCATCGATCCCTCTAGTCAGAAGAAAATCGACAAATCGGCCCGCGTTGGCCTCTTCTCCGGATGATCCGACTTGCCGCATACGCGGACTCCTTGCGCCATTCAACGAACCGAATGTTGGAATCCAAAATCTTCTGGATTTTCAGCCTTCAGCCATCATATCCGCTAGAAATGTCAAAGTACCTTCATGCGCATCATCAGTTTCTCATTGGATTGATGACGAGGAAAACCATGCGGGAAAGCTTGGCCAAACGCCAGGATCGTGCCAGCAAAATCCTGGCGAAACTGAAGCGTTTGTACCCCGATGCCAAATGTGCCCTGAATCACGAAAGCCCTTGGCAACTGTTGGTTGCCACCATTCTGTCAGCACAATGCACCGATGCCCGGGTCAACCTGGTTGTACCCGGACTGTTCCGCCGATTTCCAACCGTTGCATCCATGGCAAACGCCCACCAGACCGAGGTGGAAAAACTGGTTCAATCCACCGGTTTTTTTCGCAACAAAGCCAAGAATCTGATTGCCTGTGCCAAAGCGCTGATGGAACACCACGCAGGTCTGGTCCCCAACCGGCTGGAGGATTTGGTCCCGCTTCCTGGAGTGGGACGGAAAACAGCCAATGTGGTCTTGGGCAACGCCTTTGGTATCCCCGGAATAACCGTGGATACCCACGTGGGAAGATTGTCCCGCCGGATGGGTCTGACTAAACAGAACGATCCTGTGAAAGTGGAAAACGACCTGATGCTGCTGTGGCCTGCGGAAGAATGGACCTTGGCCTGCCTGCGCGTGATCGAGCATGGGCGCAAGGTATGCGACGCCCGCAAGCCCCTTTGTGAATCCTGCCCCGTTAAACCACTATGCCCCAAAGTGGGCGTTCAATAATCAACACCATGGAACCTGTCATGACCCACCCAGCCCAAAGACTTCTGGATCGATTCGTGCGATATGTTCGTGTCGATACAACCGCCAACGATTCTTCAACAACCTACCCCAGTTCCCCGGGGCAGTTGGTGCTGGGCAAAATGATCGCCGAAGAATTACGGGCAATGGGCGCCCAAGAGGTGGAGCAAACGGACAAAGGGATCGTTTTCGCAACCCTTCCGGCGGTGAAGGCGAAACCTGGTCCGACTGTGGCCTGGATCGCCCATCTCGACACCTCACCAGAAACCACGGGCAAAGATGTGAAACCCCAGGTACTTGTTCATTATCAGGGGCAACCAATTCCACTGCCCGGCAAGGCAGGGCTGATTCTTGACCCGGCGCATCATCCCGATCTCGCCAAAATGGTTGGCAAAACCATTGTCACCACTGACGGAAGCACGCTGTTAGGTGCCGATGACAAAGCTGGAGTGGCGGTCATCATTGAATCCGCGCAGCGACTGCTGGAAAAGCCAAACCAGCCCCGCGGGCAAATCCGGCTTTGCCTGACCTGCGATGAGGAAATCGGCAAGGGTACCGATCATTTGGACCTTAAAAAGCTCGGCGCAGACTGGGCTTACACACTGGATGGTGGTGGTACCAGCGAAATTGACCATGCCACTTTTTCTGCCGACTTGGCGGAAGTGGTCATCCACGGAGTGAACATCCATCCGGCCATTGCGAAGGATCGCATGACCAATGCATTGCGTATGGCAGGTATGCTCCTGGAACGGCTGCCACGCACCATGGCCCCTGAGACCACCGATGGTGATAAGGGATTTCTACATCCCTACAAAATTGACGGTGGCGTGGATCGTGTGCGGATCGCCATCCTGTTGCGGGATTTCAAGACGGCAAACTTGGCCGTGCAGGCAGACCTTCTGCGCTCCATCGCCCGATCTATCGAGGCGGACTTCCCGTCCGGGCGGATTGAGATCAACATCAGGCCGCAGTATCGGAATATGGCAGACGGGATGGAAAAGGCTCCCCGTTCCATTCCATTGGCACATCAAGCGATGGTGGCCGCCGGACTGGAGCCACGCCTTACCAGCGTGCGTGGTGGAACCGATGGAAGCCGCCTCACCGAAAAGGGGCTCCCCTGCCCGAACCTTTCCTGTGGCGAGCATAATCTGCATTCGCCCCTCGAATGGACCTGTCTGGAGGAGATGGATATTGCTTGCAGTGTTCTGGAAAAGATGGCCATGATTTTGGCGGAGGGATAGTTCCTCAAGGCCAAAACAAATGCCCAGGGCCAGCAGACCTTACCCTACCTGGAAACGACCAAGCATTGTCAAAGCCACTGCTCCGTGGAGGACCACCTCCTCGCCCAATTCTGCGCCCACCAAATCCACCAGATGAGCGTAAGGGGCGAAGGTCTGCCGGCGGACTGATTCCCTAAGTGGAGAAAGGTATTGTTCCTCACCCAAAAGGGATACACCGCCCCCAACCACCAATCGTTTGGGGCAGGCTATCGCCATGACCTGGGCCAGCCCAAAGCCCAATGCATCAATTGCTTCCTGCATTACCTTTTTGGCCAAGACATCTCCACCCTGTGCCGCCTTGGCGATGGCAGGGACCGTCACATCCTCTGTTTTTAGATTGGAAAGGATGGAGGTTTCGCCAGCCTCCAGAGCCCTGCGGGTCTGCCTTTGAATTCCCCAACCCGAACCGATCTCTTCCACAATCGGTCCACCGGGAGATAACCGAAGGTGTCCCACTTCCGCACTACCCAGTCCTGCTCCGGGGTGAATTCCAGTAGCTTCCAAAATAAGGCCGCCGCCGATACCTGATCCAACTGTTGTGTAGAACATGGGGCGCACACCACGCCCGGCCCCACGTTCCGCCTCCCCCAACCCCGCAACATCCGCATCATTTCCAACAACGCATGGAACTTTGGTGACTTCGGCCAACAAACGAGCCAACGGGATGTTTTCCCAACCACTGATCTGGTGCGAGCAAATCGTTGTTCCAGTAGCCGAATCAACCGGGCCACCATAGCCCACTCCGACGGCCTTCAATGGGCCATGGTCTGGGACATGTTTGGCCACGAGGGCGGGAATTTCCTCCGCCAAACGATCTCGAATGCCCTGCCCACCTGAAGTGGCATCTACCGTGGCACGCCATATTTCCCGAATGGCACCCGAATCATCGGCAACCGCCACCTGGAGTTTTGTGCCACCGATTTCCACACCCATCAGCATGTGAATGCGCTCCCAAAAAGAAGCGTTGATCAAGCGCGGCGCCGGGTCAGGGCTCGCCATTGCATTTGAGCCAACAGGCTCAGGATCAAGCCAAAACCCAAACCAACAATAAAAGTGCGCCAATTTGGCAATTCCAAACCTGCCGGAGCCTTGGCCGCTTCTTCAGATTTGAGGTCCCCGTTAGATTCCCCGGGGGCAACTTGCTTGGATTGGTTCTCCTCGGATGCCGTCCTCAAAATTTGCCAATGATTGACCAAGTCAGGAAAATTGCGCAGGCGTCTGGCATCTACCAACTCCTCCAGAACAGCCTTGGCAGATAGAACCTCACCACGGGCATTCAGCCACTCACCATATAGCCAGTACAAACGGTTATCGGTGGGGTTCCAAAGCACCAACTGTTGGATCATTGCCAGATCATCAGTGGCCTCACGCCAGAACCCCGGCGCGGCTGGCCCCGCAGAATACTCCTTTGACGTGCCTGGAATGGGGCCAGCGCGCAGTTCTTCCAACTTCAGGGTTGAGAATGAGCCGGCGCCTTCTCGCAAACGGGAACGCCAAATCTTGTATTGGCATTCCTCCGCGGCCAGGCAGGCTCGCCACGTGGAAAAATCCCATCCCTTGGGGGACTGGGAAAGCGAACTTGGCCAGCCATCCAGTGCACGACGCTGGGTTGTAACAGCCCTCAACAGGAATGCCGTATCGCCCTGACGGCCCGCCTGTGCCCCGTAACAGGCTGCCAAATTAAGCAATCCAAAAAACCGGTCATTGGCTGGCAATTCTTCACGGTCTACCAATCGCTCCAGGTCTGCCATAGCCAAATCGGGTTGGCCCAACCGCATCCGGGCTACAGCCAATTCCATACGATCAACTGCCCCCAAATCACCTGCCTTTTCCAATTTTTCACGCAGGGCCAGGTACTCCGCCCTCAAGGATCCCAGTTCCACCGGGATGGTTTTGTCGTTTGCCTCCGTGCCGCGCAATTCACCCAGGGCAAGCCGGAGGCCCGCAAATGGCAGTGGCCCCGACAAGGGCTTTTCCAATGAGCCGTAAATACCTGCCTGACAAGCGGTTGTAAAAAACAAAACTGCCATGGCCAGGGTGCTGGAGAACCGTTTCATGAAGAAAATCATACCCCGAGCCACATTCGGTTGACAGTTGACACCGGGCTCATTCAACCGGTAGACCCCCGCCCCGGAACCCGGACCCTGTTCGGTGGCGGAGGAATTGTTTCCAGTGGGTGGGTTGGTTTCAGGATTGATGGCGTTTCTGGTACTTGCCCCTATCCAGGTGGCCAAGCCCGGAGAAATTCCGTCCCAACTGCCCTCCCCTGACCTCCTTCCCAACCAATTACCCGGCCCTGGAAACCCCAAGGGCTTATTGGCAAAGCCACGTCCTCTGTTAAACGGGGCGGAGCAAAATGGCCAAGGGCTACCTCCACATCTGCCACGATTTGGTCTGGATATCCGAATAGACCCCAGCATGGGTTTGGTAACTGTCCGTGAGCGGGTGGCATGGACCCACTCGGGCGGGCAACCAGTCAGGAACTTGGTTTTCAACGCGCACGCCAACTTCGTGCTTCCAGAAAGCCAATTAGGCGCAATGAGCAAGACCCTTGAGATCTTGCGCATGAACCCAAAGGATGCCTTGGGGGTCAAACAGAGTGCGTTGAATTTGGAATCCGTCCAATGGGTTCCTAAAAACGAACGGCAGGAAAAGCCTGGCCCTTTGCCTTTTCGTTTCGAAGGCCCAACCAACACTGACCTGGTGATTGAACTGCCAGGGCCTGTGAACCCCGGCGAAACTGTCACGGTTGAATTGGCGTTCACAGTCCGGCTGGACCCTAAACAAGGACGTTGGGGCCAATGGAAGGATGTCATCTACCTGATGCAGTGGCTGCCGGTTCCGGCCCTGCTTGATTCTGTCAAAGGCTGGATGCCCACACCGTTTTTGCCCTGGCACCAGCCCTTTTGCAATGAGGCCGGGATTTACCATGCCACCATCACCCTTCCGGAGGGCTGGGGCGTTGCCAGTAGCGGTTACCGGTTGGAGGATTGCGAGGCGCCGGGCCAACCTGGCTGGCGTCAGGTGCGCGTAGAAGCCCTGGGCACCCGTGATTTTTCGTTGGCTACCAGTGCTCGTTTCCGGTTTTTAGAGGCACCTGCCGAACGGGGCGAAGGCCTTCCACCGGTGAAAGTTCGCCTGGCGGTCCTGCCGGGACACGAACCGGTGGGCCAACGGATCCTGGAACACGCGGTTACAGCCATTTCCAGTTATTCCCAGTGGCTTGGAGCCTATCCCTGGGACGAATTCACACTGGCTGAATCCTTTTTCGGCTGGAATGGCAACGAGGCCGGATCCATGGTTTTTGTGGACCAGCGAGTCTTCACTCTCCCCCAATTGGCCGGTGGCTTCGTGGAATACCTGATCCTTCACGAAACCTGCCACCAGTGGTGGTACAACGCGGTCGGCACGGATGGATTTCGGGAGCCTTTTCTGGACGAGGGATTGGCCACTGCGCTCAGCCACAGATTGCTGGACAGCGTGCACGGGCGTGACCACGGGATGCTGCAACTACCCACCGGATTGGGCTGGTTACCCAACATCCCGAGGGCTTCCTACCGGGCAAAGGGCTGGCACACACTCGCCAAATCCGGTGGAGATGGCCCCATCCAGCAGACCATGGAGGAATACCAGAACCTGGCGAAACTATTCGGACTTGCCTACGACAAATCAAGCAAAGTCTTCGACATGATCGCGGAGCGTCTTGGAGAGCAGGCTTTTCTGGAATTTCTTCGAGTAGTCCAGCGGAAGTACCGATTCCGGGTGCTCCGGATGGCAGACCTGGAAGCCGAACTCGAGGAATTCACAGGGCAAGATTGGAAACCGTTTTTTGATCGGTGGCTGCGCGGCCCGGGGCAATGCAACTGGGCCGTGGAATCGGTGGAAATCATCCCGCTCCATGGTCCGCGCAAGCTGATTGGCACGAAAGCAGACAAGGATCAACCTGTCCGGGCTGTGGTAAAACTGAGCCGGAGCGGCCCCACGGTGGAAGACACCACGCTTGGGTTCAGGTTGCCTGGTGAAACCGGTTATTCGGTCCGTTACCCGGTGGCGGCGGACATGGAATGGGAATCACCCGACGGGATAGCCCGAGCCTTTCCCAAGGGAAAAGACCTGGTGGAATTGGTGGTTGACCTGCCAGCGGAACCCGAGCAGATCTCAGTGGACCCGGACCAGGTTTTGCCGGATTTAAACCTGCATGACAACCATTGGCGCAAGGTAGCCAAAACGCGGGCCACTTGGCTGTACACGGGCCTGGATGAAACCGACCTCACCACGGACAACGACCAGTGGAATGTCACAGTTGGCCCCTGGCTATACGGATCTTCCTACACCAACGCCTGGTACACACGAACCACCATGGCAGGCCTGCGGGCTGGGGCCTACCGAACACAGGACTTCTCAGGCGGAATCTACGCCGCCTACCGGACCGATTACCGCGATGTGGTGGTAGGTGCGGATGGCCTGGTGGAACACTGGCCAGATCCATCCTTTCAGACTGGATTCAATGTTGAGCAACGGGTCTACGAGTTCGAAGACGGGCAGTCCAACCCGCTGCGGGCCAGCCTGTTCACCCGAAAAATATTGTTCCCCACCTCCAGCATGTACCTCCTGCCTTTCGACTTTGTGGAGGGTTACACCACCTACAGCGGGAACTTCCTGCCCTACGCGCGTGAAATCCAACAGGGAGCCCAGCGGTTCAATGAAACCACGGTGATGGGTCTGCACTACCGGATCAACCGCCAGACCCCTTACTGGAATCCACAAATGGGCTGGCAGTTCGACATCGCGGGTGAAGGTGGGCAAACCGAATTGAACACCTCCTCGGGCATGGCAAGGATCTGGTCTCAACTCGCCCTTGTCCATGAAATACCTGACTTGACCCCATTTTTTGGCATGACACCTCGCCTGCAGGAAACGCTGAATCCTTTCTGGGTGCGTCTGTCCAGAACTCGCCTGGCCTTGCGAGCATACGCGGGGACCAGTGCCCCGGCTCGAGGATTGTTTTTCCCCATGGGCGGCAGCGAAGCCTTTCGTGGATATAGCCTTGCCCAACGTCAAGGGAGCACGGTTTGGGTGGGTTCAATGGAATGGCGAGTTCCGCTGATCGAGCATATGGAGATGGATGTGCTTGATCACATTGCCGGGTTACGCACCTTCCAAGTCGCATTTTTTTACGATGTGGGGGATGCCTACGCGGCGGGCCATTCTGCGGGCCCGGTTGCGCATGCCCTGGGGATCGGCCTGCGTTTGGACGCCGTACTCCTCAGTTTTGTCGAAAGGGCCAATCTGCGGTTGGATTATGCACAAACCATTGGGCAAGACATTGGCCCCCAATTCTGGTTCGGCATAACGCAGCCTTTCTAAATTTCACAAATCACCCAAAACTCCTAAAGCCAGCCTCAGGGCTGGCTTTTTCCATGAAATGATTCTCATTTTGAAGCGATTCCATCAAAAAATGTTTTTCTTCATGGAGAAATTTTTCCGGACCTTTTCAAAAAGACCTGTGCAATAAAATTCTTAAAACCATTGCCAGTAGACACTTGCGACCAAAGAAGAAAGCTTTTTAGCCCGGAAATTTTTGCTCCATTTTTCTATCAACAGGTCTTGATCTGCCTGAAGCCCGAGCGTATCAGCCCTCCCAATTGCTGTCTTTTCGTGCGAATTGCCTTTTGGGGTTTATGGAGGAGGCCGAGATGAACGCTAACCACAGTTCCTTGGGTGGCAAGCGAATGGGACGCTGGCTCAGCTATGCGCTGGCGGCCTGTGTCGCCACTCAGGCGACGGTGCCTGCCGCGTGGTCACCGGCCCGCTTGATCCAGAACAGGTCGAGGCAAGCTGCCCCCACCCGGGCTTCCGCCGCCTTGAACCAGGCGCTGGAAATGCAGCGCAGGGGTGATTATGAGGGTGCTGCCAAGGCCATTGAAGTAGCCAAGGCCCGGCAGGATGAACTGACCCAAGTGGAGCGGCGCGAGTTGGCCATGCTCGACGAGAGGGTCGAGGAAGCCATGCGGGCCAGGCAGGAGGGTAGCGACCAGCTCAACCTGCTGGAAAAGTTGGTGAAGGCCGGCCAACAATCCGCAGCGGCCCAATTCCTCAAGCGCATTCTGCCCAACGAGCAGTTCCTCTCCTCCAACGATCAGGAACGCCTGGGCCAACTGGCAGAAAAGGCCCAACCTCGAGCAGCCCGGGCCGCCCTGCCCGAGAACGAGCCTTCCGCCAATCCCAAAGGCGAACTGCAAAACGCCCGTAAGATGATGGTTCAGGGCAGCTTCAACGAAGCTGACGATATCGCCCGCCGACTGGAATCGGGCGACGTCTCCATTTTTGGTGCCTCCGAAGATAGCCCGTCCAAACTGCGTGCCGACATCGTTAAGTACCGCAAGGATCCCCAATTCCTGTTGGCGGCTTCCCATCAGAACATGAAAAGTGGGGATTACGATCGGGCCGAAAGCTTGGCACGTTTGGCCGATCGATACGCCGGCCCCACCACCTTCCTGTTCACGCCGGACAGTCCGAGCAAGGTGTTGAAGCAGATTCAACAACAAAAGGCCAAGGGCGATTCGTTAGCCGCCAACAGCCCCAAAAGCGACATCATTCAAACCGGGGCTTCAGGTTCCTCTTCAATCAAAGGTGATGGCGAAAACGCCGGAACCAAAGGCCTAGGCAAGGGATCACAGAGTCCGAGCGCACCCGGGATGGGTGCCGGCGCAGGCAAAGGCGCGGGTGCCGGCAAGGGAACCGGTAACGGTGGCCTTGGCCGAGGCAATCAGGCTCCTGCACAAGGTGCTGGAACTGGGGAAGGATCCAAAGGTGCCAAAGGCGGCACCGGCTTGA
>CAWUOE010000092.1:0-10635 GCA_963923355.1 uncultured Gemmataceae bacterium
CCCGGTCGGAAAACAGCACCAAGGTCGGCTTCTCCCACCGTTGGCCCATCCGCCCAAAAATTTCCTCCCAGGCTTCGTCGGTGAACCCCATGACAGCCTCAGCGAACTTGAGGTTGGCATCGTTGGGATTGGCTGGGGCTCCCCCGCCGGCAGGTGCGCCACCCTTGGGCAAAACCATGGGGGCAATGTTGTCAGCAAGCCGCTTGGCCTTGCCAAGGTCACCGGTTAGGTAAAACAAAATCCCCATGATGATGAGGCCCATCAGGCCCCCGCCTGCGGCCAACGGCATTGCCTTGCCCCGGCGGTCTTCCACATTCCCTTTTTGGCCGCTGTCTTCCCAACGCATAGCGCCTTCCTCCCACCAGACTGAAACTCAGACCAAAACCAAAAAAATCACTCACATCAGACAACACGATCCGCTCATCTTAGACGAACAAGACCCCGAAAAAGTGGATTCCCAAAAAACCGGCTGATTTACCCCCAACCCAAAAGGAAGTTCACCCGCCAAATGCCAAGCATAAGGCTTTTGAACTGTCATCTTTCAGAAATGTTTCAAAAAACCAAAAGCCAACTCACTTGCCGATACAAAACCTCGAAAAAACTCGCCCCAGCAAGTCATCGGAATAGATTGTCCCCAAGAGGCAACCCAGCTCATCCACTGCAGCCCGTACCTCGAGGGCAATCAGTTCAACCGGGTCCTCTTCAAGCACCAGGCCGTGCGCCGCCCGTAAATGTTCGGTCATTTTTTCCAGATGTTCCTTGGCCCGGGCAAGATGGGGGGCCACCTGCCGGGCCCCCCGCTTTTTGGCCTCTTCCTCAACCCGGGCCAACAATTCGGGAACCCCCTGCCCTGTCCGGGCACTCACCAGCAATTCTTCCGCTGAATTCAAAACTTCAGGCATGGCCGCCAAATCGGCCCGGGTATGGACCAATATCATTGGCACCACGGAATCGGCAAGATAATCGGCATATTCACGATCCGTTTTTGCATCATTCAGGTCCGCCGGCTTGCAGACCAGTACCAGATCGGCCTGGCCGCTCTCCGCCCGGCCCAGCTCCTGGGCCTGCCCTTCGATCAGGTCACGGGCTTGTTGCCATCCTGCCGTGTCGATCCATTCCACCACCGTCCCATCAGGCAACGGGGCCTTGCGCGACAGCCAGTCCCGCGTGGTTCCAGGTCGATCCGACACGATCGCTGATTCGGACTCGGCAAGCCCACCCAATCGGTTGAAAAGTGTGCTTTTGCCAGCGTTTGGCACTCCAACCAGCGCCACACGAAAGGCGGATTGCAGTTGTGCCCGCCCCTGCATTTTTTTTGCCAGCAGGGAAGCCCGGGCCAACAATCCCGATAGGCGGGTCAAAGACTGCTCCTGCGGGAGCTGCGCGATGTCTTCATCCGCAAAATCCAATCCGGCCTCGACATCAGCCAGAAAGTCCAGCAATTCCTCACGCAAACGGGCCATCGGCTCACTGACACCGCCGGCATGCTGGTCCAGAGCGTCAGCCAGTTGCTCGGCATTTCGGGCATGTGTGAGGCCTACCAGGGCTTCCGCACGAACCAAATCCACCCTTCCAGACAGAAATGCCCGCAGGGTGAATTCTCCGGGACCAGCCCCGCGTGCTCCCAGTTGGTTCAAGGTCTCGAGGATGGCCTCTACAGCCGGCACTGATCCAAGGCAGTGGATCTCAGCAGCCTCTTGGCCGGTGTACCCAGTCCCGTGGCGCCACATGCGCGCCATCGCGGGTATCGACTCGGTGGGAAGCCACCCTGCTGGCTGAAATTCACCCCAAGTCCAGCGCGTGGATAGACCGACGGCTGAACCGCTAGTGCACCGCCAGGCCGAAGAAACAACCGCCGCTGCGCCCTTTCCCGATAACCGAATCACGGCACGCGGCGAGGGGCCTGTGGCGCTGGCAAGCGCAACGATGAGATCATCAAGATTGGGAAGTCCGGACCCTTGCAGCATGGAATACAACCCGCGCTGTCCTGGAATTGCCCGACCGGATCAACGACCTATCCCCGCCGCTTGCCTTGCTTCCTGGGGTTGTTTTGCTCTTCGATGCGCTTGCGAAGTTGCGCCATCCACTGACCCACCAAACCCGGTTTGGCATCCGATGGCTTGGACTCACGTGCGGTCAGCAGGGTGGAAAGGTCCGCATTTTTGGCAGGTTTGAGCAGTTGCCTTTCGGTCAAACCCCAGATGCTTGAAGTGATGAAATAAATACACAATCCAGCGGGCACACGGTAGAACAGGATGCTCATGAAAACACTCATGTACAGCATCACATTCTGCTGCGTTTTCATATCATCGTTGGTTGGTGGCGGCATGAACAGCTTTTGCTGCAGCACCATAAGCCCCATGGAAAAGATCGGCAACAGGTTGAAGTAGGGCCCCAGATACAGAAATCCGCCGTAATCCACCGGACGATTCAGGAAGGGAATGGACTCGCCCCAGTGGAACATCATGTCCGGGGAGGCGAGGTTCTGGATCCAGGTGAGCCCCATTGCGTGGAGTCGAAGCTCAATGCTTTCCTGGAATGCGAAATAGAGCCCCATGAAGATTGGCATCTGCAGAAATACGGGCAGGCAACCGGAGGCCGGGTTGATGCCGTATTTCTTGTACAGGTCCATCTGTGCGCGCGCCATACCCTGGGCATCACCCTGGTGTTTTTTTTGCAGCTCCTTCAATTGCGGCGCAAGCGCCTGCATTTTCAGGTTGGACAGTGCCTGCCGACGGCTGATGGGGAACATCGACAACCGCACCAAGACCGTCAGGAAGATGATGCACAACCCGTAGCTGGGAATGACCAGGTGCATATATCCCAGCACCTGGTGCATCAGGTTGGTGAAGAACATCACCACCTTGGAAAACCCGCCACACAGGAACCAGGATCCGAAGGCGGAAGGGTAATCCACCAGGGAATACAGCTTCAAACTTTCCGAATACTGTTGGATAACCGGGGCCTGAACGCTTTTTTCACCCCGGAAAAACGACATCAGCGAGGGCTTGGCCGGGCCGTTGTAAAGCACGAAATCATGGCGAACGGGACTGCCGGGTTTGACCGAAACGGTCTCCGTACCCAACCGAACGGTGGCATCCGAAACCCAAAGGGCATTGGTGTTGTTGGGGTCTGCCATGTCCAGGGCCACAAACTGAAAACTGTTGGGGCTGGACTCAGGTTCCCAGGCATAGAGGACGCTTACCTCCCGGGAAGGCAACCCGGAGCCATCCAGGACGGGCTTCCCGTCGCTGCCCAAACCCTTGAACCTTTCCGCCAATGATTTGGACAGTCTGAATTGTTGGCGGGTCTGCCGCTGGTCAATTAGGTCGATGGTTCCCTTGGCAGCATCAAATCCCGCCAAAAATCCGCGGCCAACCGCCGCCTCGACGGTGGATTGGCAATGGCGAACTGGAACGGACTTGGGATCCCTCAGGGCGATTACCGAGGCGAAATACTGGGTCTGGATACCCGCATACCGCAATCGCCGTGGGGCCCCAGGATCCCCACCCAAAGGGGCGGGCTCCGACCCAAGGCTTGAGGCCATGGCACGCATGTCATGGACCAGCCTCTCAAAAGCCCCGTTGTCCCTCTCCAAGCCGAAAACCGCATTGCGGAAGACCTGGACGTACCAATCACCCTCGACTGGCAATCCCCTGGGACCGGCAAGCTGGTACCGGAAACCATGCTCCGCACCATCCACCGATTCCGCCGAAACATTCAGGTCTATGTGGTAGTCACCTGGCGCGAGACGGAATGTCTTGGTCACCCGAATCCCATCGATTTCGGTCTGGAACGCCACCTCGTCGCCGGTCTGGCCGTCCGCCGTCTTGAACTGGCTGGTTTTGGCAGTCCATGTCCTTTTCAGGAGTTCATCAGTAGGTTGTTCGGTCGCTCCCTTGGGATAATGCATCAGCCCAAAGGCGCCCGGCTGGTAATCCGGGCAGGCAGGCACCGGTTGACGGGGGATCAGGTCCAGCTTGTCGCCAATATCACGCCCATCCGAATCCGCACCGTCAAAATGACGCAGCCTGACTTGGCGAACCAACGCCCCGCGCGGATCCAGCCAAACCTGGAGATGTCCCTTTTCCCCGCCTCCCAGCAGAAGCAAATCCTGCTCGGGGGTGCTGCCCCATCCAAGGGGCCCTGACTGGGCGGGTGCGGCCTGCAAAATGGGTGGGTCAGCCTTGGTGGTATCTTTTCCATCCGCCTTGGCAGAATCAGATCCAATCCCCTTGGCCTTGTCCTGTTCCCCGGATTTTTCCTGGCCAGCCTGTTCCTGCTTGTTTTGCTGGGGCCAAAGAATCTGCCCGACCCAGATCCACCCCAAAGCCAGGATGGTGCTGGTAACCAGAAAAACGAAAAAATTCGAGTTGGAACGTTGTTCCGTCATGCAAGGACCCAAAGGATCGGTAACGGCAATGGATAAGTGGTTAGGTTAGGAAAGCCGCAGACTATCGGCCTTCTCTCAGGCGATCGCCTAAAAAATTATCCAGCTGAGGTACTGCGTAAATCTTGCCGATAGTCGACTCGATATCGTACTCAACCCGCCGGTAATACAAGGTGTTTTCATCCTGCAACACGTAGCAGGAACGCCAATCCTGGTCACGCGGTTGACCAACAGAACCCACATTCACCAAACAGCGCTGATCACCCAGTTGAATTTCGTACTGGTGTTCCTCGGGAACCTTGAACTCGTAAGGCCCACCCTTGCCACCTTCCACAAAAACCCCGGGAACGTGCGTGTGGCCCTGGAAGCAATACTGCTCCACGCGTGCAAATATCTGGTCCATTTTTCGGCTGTTGAAAATGTCATCCGGGAACACATATTCGTTCAGAGGGTTCCGGGCAGAACCGTGCACAAACAGCAGGTTGCCCTCACGGTGCGACCTCGGCCGCTCATTGAGAAAATCCCAGCGGCGCTGGCGGTCCTCCGGTTTCTCGAACGAGTTTTCCAACTGGTCCCGGGTCCAGAAAATGGCCTTTTCAGCCGTGGGGTTGAACCCCTCAGGATCGTAGAGGGCCCCCTGATCATGGTTGCCCAGGAGGACCATGTTGAAACCCATGACAATGTCCACGCATTCGCGCGGATTGGGCCCGTAACCCACCACATCACCCAGGCAAAAGATTTCCGTCACCCCATGGCGCCGGATGTCTTCCAGAACAGCTTGAAGGGCTTCTAGGTTTCCATGAATGTCTGAGACAATTGCCCGCACTGACAAGGCTCCCGGCGCTGTACCAATCCCATCCTGGCCGCTGGTGCCCGTTGCCAGGCGGAAACCCTTGCGGGAGACTGATGCTGGTCGGGAGTTTCCACCCGGCCAAATGGTATTGTCAAATTGCCCCGAATGACTGTCAAGCCCCGGTAAACAGCGTGGGAGCCTGTTACCTCGGGGCGGTGACTGGGGTTGGAAGACCCAATTCCTTTTCCGATGCAGGCTGGGCAACCAACCGCCCCGCTGCTGGGATCCAGCCCAGCCGACGGTGCATCACCCAGTCCAGCAATTCCGGTGAATCACCACGCCCCATTTTCCGCACCACCTCAGCCCCCGCTTCGGCCATGGCCTCAAGGACCTGGGTACCCCCGGTCGCTGGAACCACCATCTCAGGCTTGGGCCTGCGATCCGGTTCCAAGGCCAACGCCGGGTTGGAGGAATGGGAAGGCCGGGTGGCTACTGTCATCGCCCGGCGGGCTTGTGCCGGCACAGGCAGCCATCCCGGTGTGTCGAACGGATCGAGGCCGCGGTATGCTAGGGAAACAGGAGCCCCCTGCAGAGTTCGGCAAAGAATCCGCATGGGGGTCACGGGGGTGAAAGTGCTACCGGGGGTGGCACCCAGTTGGTCAGGCATGGTGTTGCGGGGCGGGCTGCCCTCCACCTGGATGGCATATTCCCCGGGTTCCGCCATGGTGAGGGTTACTTGCTGTTCCCAGGTGGCGCTGTGCGGCTCTTGCAATATCTTCTGGGCAACTCCGTCCGCGGTACCCACAGGGGTCCAAAGGGTATCGGCCCCTTCCCCGTTCCCTTTCCGGACCACCAGCAAACGCATCGCCTGGATCGGTTCTTCCAGAAACTGCGGGTAATTCTGAACCAGCTCCGCGCGGACAGATTCCCTCCATTGCAAGGTCAGCCGAATCGTGGCGGGAGCCGAAAGTGTGCGGGAGGCACCTGCCACTTTTGCCCCGGGCTCCTGACCCCAAACCAGTGGCAAAAATTCGGCTCCATGCGCCCTTTCCACTGCCACGCGGGAATCGAATTCCAGTAATCGGTTGTGGTTGGCGTCCCGGGCTGTGCCGGTCCAAACCATCGCACTCAGGTCGGGTGCAGCCTGGAACCAGATGACTTTTTTCCCCAAGGCATCATCCAGATAACGGGAAAGGACCGCGCTCCCGTCCAGCGGATGCCCCTCCGCCCACGCCAAACCGCTTAGCACCACACTAGCCTGGGATAGTTCCAACAAATGGCCCCGGTGCAGTCGCATCTCGCGATCCAGGTGACTGAGTGCCACCAATTTCGCTTTGGTTTTCTCCAGTGCTTCACGCACCTCGCCCTTGCGCAAAACAACCGCTTCGGTGTCCCCTTCCGCATTCAGGAACAGCGACTCCTGCTCATCCAGCAAACGCTGCTGAAACCCGTTCAATCGTGCCAGCTCGGTGGCCACCTCGGTGGCTCGGGAACCCAGCAACCCGTCTTGCAACGCTCCGCCCCTCATGGCTTGCAGGATGCGCCCCAGCATCGCGGGAGACTTCGGGTCGATCCGCGCCAGAATGATTCGGGTCCCGCCAGAACGCTCCGCCAGCAATCCGGCCATGCGCGTGCCGTCACCGACTCCATCCCCCGGACCCTGGACCGGGTCGGGCAGGAACAGTGAATTCCGTTCCCTGGTCAGGTCCAAAAGATGGGCCCGTGGCACCCGTGTTTCCCAGCCCCTGAAGTCATCGTGCACCACCACCACAAGTGGCGTGCGGAAGTCTGGTCGGGCGCCCGGAATGTTGGCACGCAGGTCCAGAGGCAACCCGACGGGCTTGGGGAATTCAGCCTGGCTGGACCCGGCCGGCACGCGCACGGCCTCTCTGGGCAGGCGTACCACGGCAACATCGGCCTGCTGGGCGATTTTTCTGGCTTGTTCGGGAGTTACCCGTACCGAGAGCAGCGGCCCGATTCGACCTTCCAGGATCGCACCCTCTCCCAGGCTGCTCCACCACGGGAGGTCCACGGTGTCCTCCCCCACAGTCAGGGGAACCACCCGGTTCAAGACCACTTCCAGTCGGACAGGCTCCTTCGATGAGGCTTGTTCTGACGGCTGGGCAGCGCCAGGTTGGTTCCCCTCGCCCTCGGGACGAGCCCCTTCCTTGACAGCCATTTCACCCAAGACGGATCTGGAGTCCGGTGGCACTTTCCGCAGGATTCCCTCCGGTGGGATGGGTTTCATTTCCGGGCTGAAACTGGCCTCCTCGCCTGTGATAAGCAACGCGACCGGTGCGAAATCAGCGTTTTTGCCGGCCGCTTCTTTATTCAAGCCCCTGAGAACTGACCCAAGTTTCTCGGCAGGAAGCGACCCGATCATCCGCTGGAAATGGTTGTGGTCGTAACCGTACGCCTCCTGGAACCCCTGGTCCTGAAGCAAGGTTCGCGTGTTACGGAATCGTCTCAAGAGTTCCTTGTCATCCCCCCCGGTGATGAGCCGGACCTCCACGCGCACCACCTTGCCTTTGGCTGGTGGCTCAGACCCTTCTTTCCACAAAACGGCACCCAGAATTGCCGGGGATAGCGTGAGATCATTCTCCCGTCCAAGGGGTGCGACACCATGCACAAAACTCAGTCCACGCTCGGAGGCGAAGTTTCTCACCTCCTCCTCCGACCATGATAGTTTGCAACCGGCCCGCTCCACATCCATCCGGATGGCCTTGTATTGCTCTAGTCTCTGCTCGCGGTTTTCCGGGTTGAATCGTCCAAGGAGGTCAAACTCGTAGCTTCCGGGGATTGTTGAACGATTGGGAGCGGCATCCTGACTCGGCAGGACCATGCTCCCCAGCAGGCAGACCAAAACAGTTCCATGCATCATGGTCGAACCTCACTGGACCGGCGCAAGGCGGGAACCGGCCCCTGATGAATCCACAAGCCACGCCCAAACAAGCAGGAATCATGCGCGGCATCCCCGAATCCTCCGGGGACCGTCTGAAACCTACCCGACAATTGTTTTGCCGGTGCCCGGGAAACTGCAAGCCTGTGGCTCAATGCGCCTTTCCCCGCAATCCTTCGGGAAATCCCCTCCAATTCTACGCAACCGGTGGGCCCCTCTTGCCCGGAGGAACCGGTCACCGAAAAATGTAAAAGGAAGACTTATGGCAATTTTCCCTCAAGTCCCGAACCAAGTCTGGCTGGTTTTTCCCGGATTGGTTTATGGGCTAGTCTTTAGTGGGCTGACTGATCCCAAGTCCCGCCTGCTCAACCCGCTGGTCCAGGAAACGGCGCCTCCTCATGCACCCCAGCCTGCGAACCCTGATTCAGGGATGCGATCTCGATGCGGAGGGCACCAGGGCCGCCATCGACCAACTGATTCAGTCCCCGGATGATCCTGTTTCTGCGGCCATCCTGACAGCTTGGACCTGCAAGGGAGAAACTGGCGAGGAATTGGCCGCCGCCGCCGCTCATCTGCTCCCCAAGGCTGTCCCCCTGCCCATCACAACAGAATTCATCGACACTTGCGGAACAGGTGGCGATGGCATGGAAACCTTCAACATCTCAACCGCAACCGCCTTGGTCGTGGCTGGGTGCGGGGTGAAAGTGGTGAAGCACGGCAACCGCGCGGTCAGCAGCCGGTCCGGCAGTGCGGATGTCCTGGCCACTCTCGGCATCCGGACGGATTGGCCGCCCGACCTTCTGGCTCGGCAACTGGAGGATGTGGGATTGGTGTTTTGTCTGGCACCTCTATTCCACCCAGCTTTGGCGGGTATCGGCGGCCTGCGACGCAAGCTTGGATTCAGAACCCTGTTCAATGCACTGGGCCCACTGATGAATCCGGCCCGTTCTCCCCGCCAGGTGATCGGGGTCGGCCAGGCAAAGTGGCTGGACACCTTGGCCAGGGCAGCGTCCCGTTTGGGCAAGGCCCGGGTGGCCGTAGTCCGCGGCCACGATGGCCTCGACGAGGTAACCCTTTCGGGCCCGACAGCCATCAGGTTGGTGGAAGGATCCACCATCCGTGAACTGGAAATCACCCCATCCGATTTGGGGCTGCAAAAAGTGGAGACCAGCGCCCTCGCGGCGGGTGGCCCCGAGGAAAGCGCCCGGCGAATCGAGGCGCTCCTGAGGTGCAAGGACGAATCCGCCGAGGCCATAGTTCTCGCCAACACCGCGCTAGCCTTGTGGACTGCCGGCAAAGCGGAAACCATTAAGCTGGGTGTCAACCTGGCGCGTCATGCCCTGGAAAGCGGCGAGGCCCTCGATGTACTGGAGCGATGGCGCGCCTGGAGCCCGACTGCCACCCCGGGGGCATCAGCATGAGTGCAACCCGGTCGGTCATCCTTATCAATGATCCCGGTGTCGATGGGGCGTTCACCACCAGCCTGGCCCTGCTCGATCCCCGAATCGAGATCGCCGCAGTCCTGGCCACCCCGGGCAATGTTAGCGCCCAACAAGCCACCCGGAACCTGCGCACCATCTTGGATCAGGTCGATCCCCCGCGCTTGCCCCGTCTGGGAATCGCCCCTGCAGCCAGTTTCGATGTGGACGGCCGCCAGCTCCACGGGGCCAACGGTTTGGCGGGCCTCCAGTTTCCGGCAATAGATCCGATGCACAGCCAGACCAGCGAGCGCCTGCTGGTCGAACTGGCCCGTTCCAATCCGGAAGGGCACACCGTGTTACTGATGGGTCCGGCTACCGTGCTGGCATCCGCCCTCGACCGGGAACCGTCGCTCCCCAAACTGCTGCGTGAGGTCATCATGGTGGGCGGATCCTGGAAATCCGCAGGGAATTGCGGCCCCGGGATCGACTTTCATTTTCGGTGCGATCCCGAGTCCGCGCGCAAGGTCCTGAATGCCGGATTCAACCTCACCCTCATTCCCCTCGACGCAAACTCCGGGCTGATTGTCTCACCCGCCGACATGGAGCTTTTTTCGTGTGGCACACCCACCGGCCTGTTCCTCAGGCAGTTGATCCAGTCAGGAATCCGATTCGCCGCCAGCCAGCATGGTGTGGAAGGGTTTCCCATGAAGGACATGGCTGCCCTGCTGGCACTGGTGCACGGGGAGGAGGTCCACAAAACGCCCATGTCGGTGGATGTGGAAACCCGGGGTGAAATCACGCGTGGAATGAGCGTTTTCGACACCAGGTGGGCCACCAGTTCCCAACCCAATGCCATGGTCATACAGTCCTTTCCGGATGGCCTGATGGCCAGGTATTTGGAATACATCACCCCGCGTGTTGACATCGGGTAGGGATTTTGCCACCCGGGCTTAGTCGGCCAGTTCGTGCCATCCTGAATGTGTGAACCATTCCAGCCGTGCCATTCCCTGCTGAATTCCCATCGGGCATGACAAAAGCATGGCCCCGGCCTTTGGGAAAGGAATTGACTCCGGTTCTGTGCCCAGTAACCAGGCCGCCACCTCGGCCATTTCCGGCATGTGACCCACCAAAA
>CAWUOE010000093.1:0-10611 GCA_963923355.1 uncultured Gemmataceae bacterium
GCCAACCGCCGTCGCGCCGCCTCCTCCACGATCACATCGTTGTAATAACTCAGTGCCGCTGCCTGTTCCTCGGGCAATCCGGGCACCGCGGTGTATACCGTGCACACCGCGGTGGGCAAACCGTGCACCAACACCTTCCCCAACATGTCACGGTATTCCCGGCGAAACTGTTTTTGGTACCCCGCCAATTGCCGTGCCACTGCGCCGAACCGTTGGTTCTCCAAAAGCCCCCAGCGGGCAGCCACCTGCAGGGCATCGTTTCCCCCGGCACTCACAATCAGGTGGGTGGCATCCGCCGGCAATTCGGGCAATTGCCGTTCCACGTCACGGGTCAGGTGGCCATCCACAGCCAACAGGCTGACCTGCCAATCCTTGGCCAGGGCCCTCCGCAGTTGGCTGGAAGTGGTGTCGTTTTCGGTGGGCACGTAGGGCCCGTTGTCAAAAATGGAATCGCCCAGCAATACCAGATGCCGGTTCCCAGGGGAGGCACTCACCGCAAATCTCCTTGGCTAAGGTTGGAGCGGCAAAATTGCCCTGCCACCCCACTCCCTATACGCCGGGGACCCGGTGTTTTTTCAAAATACCAGCCGGATAAATCGACCGGCCCCGGCGGGAATCCATCCTCGCCGGGGCCGGTCGTTGCAGGGGCTTGGTGCGGATGGTCACCCGTTGGGTTCGCCTCCGGCCGCCCGTGAATCACATGTCGCGCTTCTCTTCCACATGGGTGCGGACGCGCTCGGCAAGCAGGGCGGTGTCGAAGGGTTTCTTGAACACTTCGTTGAACCCGTACTGCCCCAGCCCTTCCGGATCAGGCTCATCTTCGCTGGCCAGCGCGATGATCAGGGTCTGCTCGTAGGCCGGATTCTTCCGCAGGTTGCGGGAGATCTGCAGGCCTTCGCTGCGCCCCAGCGCCAGGTCGATGATGATAGTGTCCGGATGGAAAGACTCGGCGAGGATGCCAGCCTCGAAGCCGCTCGAGGCGACCTCGTAGCGGAACTCCTCATCGGGAGGCAGCAGCTCCTGGACGCGGTCCAGCATCAGCTTCTCGGCTCCGATCACCAGCACCTTGTGCCAGCTCTCTTCCTCGAGCTCTCCCAAAGGCATGCCGTACTCTTTCAGGAAGCGGATCAGGTGCTCCCTGGGAATGCGGCGGTCTTGACTCCCCGGAATCCGGTAGCCGCGAAGCTTACCGGAATCGAACCACTTGCTCACAGTGCGGGGAGCCACCTTGCAAATCTTGGCCACCTGTCCGGTGGTGAAGACTGGTTTCTTCATGAAACGAGGACTCCGTAGGGGGTTCCAGGCAGGCCCGGCCTGCCGTCTGGGCCACCTTCTGGGTCCGCTTGTGCGGAGCTGACCCAAAAGCGTTTTTCCAGCCATCCGACACCGTCCTGGGCGGAACAATGACGGCCTCCCCTTGCGGGGCACGGTTCGGGTTTTCGGTTTTCACGGATCCTTCCGTTCCAACCGTCCACCAAACCGCGTTGGCTGGTTGCCCGGACTGTCCTGGCGGCGACTCAATCCGACCCACTTGGCGGGTTCGGGCGGAGAAGCCGCGCCGGGAATGCCCTGGCTAACCGTGTTATTCGGCAACTTCTGGCGACGAGGTGAGAAAATGATCGCCAATTGGGAGGATTCTGCGGATTGACTGCCTTTTCCCGGGCACTCCCTTTATTAGGTCAGCCCAATTTATCCCGATAAGCCCGCTCCTGACGCCCGCGCCGGGCCTTCCAGTGTGATGGGCGATGCGGATTGGGGGCGCCACGCCGGTTAAGGGTGTCCTTGACGTGGTGGTTTTTAAAAAAGTTAGCGGCGCAGGTCTTTGCGGTAAATCACCTGGTCATCACCGGGCGCGTAGAAATCACGCACCCGCGCCTCCACCGAGTAGCCCACCTTGTCATAAAAGGCGCGCGTGGGTGCGTAACGGGCAGTCCCCGAAGTTTCCGCCAACAAGTGGTGGGCCCCCAGCTTGCGGGCATCCGCCTCGGCATGGCGCACCATCCGGCGTCCAAGCCCCCGGCCCTGTGCGTTCTTGTCCACCACCAGCCAGTACAGGTGCCAGGTGCCTTTGGTCATCACGGCTGGCGCATGGTAGACGAAGCCCACAGGGGTTCCATCCACCTCGCGCAGGGTACGACACAGGTGACCTTCCGCGGCCAGGCTGGCATGCCAGTCCCGCAGCAGTTCACCAAGGACCTCGATTTCCAGCCTTTTGAACATCCCTGTACCCGCCGCCAGCGCCACCAACGCGTCAATTTCCCCCGGCTTGGTCTTCCCAAGCTTCATCCCGTGGTTGGTTTTCTTGCCAGCGGCCATTGGTCACCCACCTTTCGCGCATGCCTGTCTGGTATTTTGTAGCGGTTATGCCGATTCCAGCGAGTCGGCAATTTAATCCCGGGCTGGAACCATCCGCCCCGCCTCTCTAAATCAACCGAACGACCCAACCGTAAGGCCTGCGCCTCACACCCCGCCCACGGAGATTTCCCATGGCTTTCGATTGCATCACTTTTGGCGAGGCCATGGTCCGCCTGGCCCCTCCCCAGTTCCACCGCCTGGAGCAGGCCCGCAGCTTGGACCTCAAGGTGGGTGGCGCGGAGCTCAACACCGCCGTGGGCCTGGCCCGGTTGGGCCGCAAGACTTCCTGGGTCAGCCGATTGACGGACAACCCGCTGGGCCGCCTCATCGCCAACCACGCCCGCGAGGGCGGGGTCGATACCAGCCATGTCCTGTTCACCCCGGAAGACCGGGTCGGACTCTACTTCCTCGAATTCGGTTCCGCCCCCCGGGCCAGCGGGGTCCTCTATGACCGCAAAAATTCCGCCATCGCCGCGATCCAACCGGGCATGATCCCTTGGGACAAGGCCTTTGCCGGCACCAGGTGGTTCCACCTCACGGGCATACTGCCCGCACTTTCCGCCAATGCAGCCGCCGCAACGCTGGAATCCTGTCAGGCCGCCAAGAAGCACGACCTGAAGGTCAGCATGGACCTGAACTACCGCGCCAAACTGTGGACCGGCGCCGAAGCCGGGGCCTGCTTGGGCAAGTTGATGGAGTACTGCGATCTGCTCATCACCACCGAGGAGGACATCGAGAAGGTCTTTGGCATCAAGGGCAGCAGCTACGAGGAAGCCGCCGCCAAGGTGTGCGACAAGTTCGGCGTGAAGAAAATCGCCATCACCCTGCGCGAAAATCCCCTCGTCTGGCTGAACGACTGGACCGCCATCCTGTGGACACCCACCGGCGTCCTACGCACCCGCTCCTACAAGGTGGAGATCGTCGACCGCCTCGGCGCCGGCGACTCCTTCGCCGCCGGCCTCATCCACGGCCTGCTCGACAACGATGACCAAAAGGGCCTCGACTGGGGCGTCGCCATGAGTGCCATCAAGCACTCCATCCCCGGCGACTTCGCCTGGGTCACCGCTGACGAGATCGCCTCCACCGTGAAGGGTGGCGGGCTCAGAATCGCCAGATAATGGATCTGAATTTGTAAAAAATCACCCAGCGCCCACCGCTGCCGCCCCCACCACACCAGCCTTTTTCCCCAAGCTGGCGAAGCGGATGCGCCCCTCCACATCCACGCCCTCGATGGGAAGCTCCCGCGCGAACGACCGGATCAAGTCCAGAAACCACGGACCGGCGCTGGTCATTCCACCCGCGAAGAACACCAACTCCGGGTTCAGCGCGTGAATCATGTTCACCGCGCCCACAGCCAGCGCAAGCGCCGTCTGCTCAACCAGGTGCTTGGCCAGGGGATCTCCCAACTTCGCGGCGTCGAACACCTCCTCCGCGCTAAATTCCGGGTCTTCCGCGGGCTTGTGCAAACAGGATGTTTTTTTCCAATCATCCGCCAGCGCCTCATGTGCCCTCTTCACAATGCTCAGGTTGCCGGCATAGGCCTCCAGACACCCCCATCGATTGCACCCGCACGGTCGCGGATGGCTCATTTCAATCCGCATATGCCCCAGCTCGCCTGCGTAACCGTTGTGTCCGGTGACAATCTTCCCGCCAATCACGATCCCGCCGCCAATCCCGGTTCCCAGCGTGAACAGCACCAAGCTGTCCAGGTCACCATGCCCGCCAAAGAGGGCCTCTCCCAGCGCGGCTGCGTTGGCATCATTGGCCAACCGGGCTTTCAATCCCAGCGCCTCGCTCACGGGTTGGGCCACAGCCACGCCACGCAGCCCCTTCAGGTTCGCCGAGGCCACCACCACTCCGTTCTTCGCGTCCACCACCCCCGGCACACCGATGCCGATCGCGCCTGCCTGCATGCCCTGCCGCGCCGCTTTCTCCAGAGCCTCCCCTCCGGCCCGCACCGCCGCATCCAGAACGGGTTGCGCCTGCTTCGCCTGCCCCTCGGCCAAATCCACCACCGTGTGGCCCCAAATCTTGCCATCAGGGCTCACCACCCCGGCCTTCACCCCGCTGCCCCCGATATCAATGCCCAACACGTTCATCACCCACCCCCACCCGCGCGAAAGCCCGAAACCACCGGCTCATTGCGGGTATTTAGCCACAAGTCTAGAATACAAAGCCAGACTCCCGCCCTGAAATAACCGGGATCTGAACCTGTTCTGTTAGACATTTCACGGCGTATCCGGTTTTTTAAGCCGTTTCGCCGCATGACTTTGTGAAAAACACCGTCGGGGCCCGGCCCGGAAGGGAAAATCAGGCATGTCGGTCCTGGTCGAGGAAGTCGTCTGCCCATCCTGCTGGGGCGAGTTCGACCCGGCGGACGCGGTCTGGATCTCCCGCCACCCCGGCCTACTCGGAGATGTGCGCCTCGGCCCAGATGCCCAGGAGCGTTTCCTCCCCTCCCGGTTCGACGCCCGCGGTTTCCCGCTCGATGCCCGCGGACAGACCTGTTCCGAGGTCGCCTGCCCGCGCTGCCACCTGGCCCTTCCCCGCTACTTCCTCGAGATGCGCTCCCTGTTCGTCTCGGTGGTGGGCGCCCCTGCCAGCGGCAAGTCCTATTTCCTTGGCTCCGCCATCCATCAGTTGCGCTCGGCCACCGGCGAGCGGTTCAAGCTCGGCATGCTCGACGCCGACCCCGAGCGCAACGCCCTCATCCTTGATTACGAGCGCGCCCTCTTCCAGCAGCGCGATCTCGACACCCCCCGGGATGTCGCCGAACTCATCCGCAAAACCCAGTTCGGAGCCGGGGCCGCCGGCACCTTCGCCGCCGTCCGCCATGGTGGCCTGGTCCTCCACCGCCCGCGCCCCTTCAGCTACCGGCTCGAAACCCGCGCCGGTCACCCCGCCCATGTCCCCCAGGCGGAAGACCCCCATGCGCAGCGCGCCAACCGCATCCTCTGTGTCTACGACAATGCCGGCGAATCCTACCTCCCCACCCGGCAAGATCCCCACGCCGAGGAGGTCACCGCCCATCTGGCACAGGCCCGCTTCATCCTCTTCGTGTTCGACCCGCTGCAGGATCGCCGCTTCCTGCAAGAGGTGGAGCAGGTGCGCGGCCCCCTTCCCCCGCCCCGACAGGTCACCGGACAGTACGAGGTCTTGGCGGAAGCTGCCCGCCGCGTGCACCAGTTGCGCTCCGGCGATCGAAGCGCCTGGCCTCCCCTTCTCATCCTCGTGTCCAAGTGGGACGCCTGGCACCAGCTTTTGCCCGGGGTGGACATGGCCGAACCCCTCCGCCAAGGCTCACGTGCTCCGGTTGCCGGTCTCGACATGGAACGGATCGAGTCCGCCTCCGACCAGCTTCGCGCCTTGTTGCTGCGCCTCTGCCCCAACCTGGTGCAAACTGCCGAGGCCATCGGCCACGAGGTGCGCTACCTGCCGGTCAGCGCCCTGGGCAAGACGCCCGAAACCCGCCCCGGCGTGCTCCGGCCCTCCGCCAGTGGCAGCGAACCCGGAAGTCCGGTCGAGTTCATCCGCCCACGCGATATCCGGCCCGCTTGGGTCACTGTACCGTTCCTCTACGGTCTGGCCCGTTTTGTCAGCAAACTGATCCCCAAGGCCGAGCGCAGGGAAAACCGGGAAAAGCGTCCCGCAGCCGAAAAGCCAGCCACGCTACCGCCCCCGGTCAGCCCCTCGGCGGATCCGGACCCACACATGGAAAAAGACCCACCGGCCCCAGCCAAGACAAACCCCATCGAATTCGACTTCAATCCGGAAGACCTCAGGTAACCCTCGCACGATCCGGGAGGTCGTCCGCCATGCACGAACTGGTCCACACCAGCCTGACCAAGGGTCTCTTCGGGGGAACCGGCTACGCCGTGGCGGCAGCCACGCGCGACATGCCCGAAAGCCTGCGCCTCGCCCTCCAGGGCATCAGCAATCTCGAAGACGCCTCCCCCGGCGTCACCTGGTCATCCCGGGTGGTCAACGCTTCCGGCGGTCCTTGGCTGGTCCTGTCCCGCCAGCAGCCCGCCCCGGCTGACCACACCGGCCGCAGCAACTACATCGCCCACCATGTGGCCCTCAGTTTCGCCACTGATGCCCGTGTCGATCCCGCCAGCGTCCTGAAAAACCATCCCTGGCAAACCGGCTGGACCGGCGAGGCCCGCTGGCTCCCCGCGCCGGTGGCCCCCGCTCCTCTGCCCAGGGAATCCCGGGCCGACCGGTGGAAACGCCAGGGCTTCGACCCCGGCTGGGCTGGACACCTCGCGGCAGACCACGCCTCCCCCATCCCGGTGCTCCATCCGTTGTCGGTACTCGACCCGCTCCCCCTCATCATCGAGGCCCTCTGCCTGCTTCCGGTCGCAGACCGCTGGCAAGTTGCCTTCAACACCCGTGCCGGTTCCGTCACCCGGTCCCCCGGTTGGTGGTGGGCCCGGGTCGATGCACCCGTGGCCGCCCAGTTTCGCCGCCAAAACGGGCTGGTGGACCTCACCTCGCCCACTCAGGCTCCCACTGATCACCCCCTGGTCTGGCTAGCCCGCGGGCAAAAGCCTCCCGAATCGTTCTCTCTTCCCCGCCCCTCTTCCACCGTGCAGGCACCGGTCCGGCCCCGCCGGCCAAACGGGCAGGACAATGCCGAACCCGCCATCCCTGACCGATCGGGGCGCCCATGGCTCGCCATCGCTGGCGCAGGAATCGGCGGCTTGTTGCTTGGGCTCCTGCCTGCCGTCTTCCTCGTCTCCCGCGCCAACTCACTGGCCGTTCAGGCGGGCACCGCCAGGGCCGAGTCGGAACGGGAGTTGGCCGATCTGAAAAAAGAAAGGGAGCAGGCACTGGCTGGCAAGCTGCAGTTGGACAAGGAATGCCAGGACAAACTCGACAAGCAGAAGGCGGGCCACGACAAGGAAATCCAAACCGCGCGCAACGAGGCCGAGCAGGCCTTCGAGCAGGCTCGCATCCTCAACACCCTCAGGGACTGGGACACCACGCCCCAAGACCTCACCCAATCCCTCAAGACCAAGGCCAACTTGGGCGATGCGGATATCCGCAAGATCCTCGATTCAAAACTGGTTTCCCGTCTGGGCAAAATGCCCCCTCAAACCAAGGAAATCAACACCGTGGCGGATGTGATCGGCCTGGGCCGTGGTCAGCCGATCTCCCTGGCCGAATCCCTGCAGACCGGCCTCTCCGCAGCCGCCGATGTCGCCAAAAAGCCGGCACTCATCGAGCAGGCGCTCACCGATCCCAAATCGCTAGGCAAATTGATCCTGCTCGATCCCAAGGACATCCCCGCGTTGACCAAAGCCCTCGGCAAGGGACGCAAGACTCTGAATGAAACCATGGGTGCACTCGAAAAAAGCCCAGCTAACGACCCGGTGCCCGTGTTCGCAACCCCGGGGGAATGGCGGGTCTGGCTCAACAACGACCGTTCTTCTGCCCAGGGGGAACGCCTCAACGGGGACCTCGTCTGGAAATCCCTCTTCGGCAAGAATCTGGCCGACTCGGTCTGGGTCAACATCGGCCAGGTACGTCGTTTGTTCGCCTCCATCCGTGGGCTGAACGGCGCCAAGGGCCGGAAGATGGAACCGAAGATCGCCACCCCGTTCAACCTCCTGAAGGATGTCACCCAGCTCCTGCGGGATGAAGAGGGTCGCCCCCAGGCATTGGCCAAGGCCTTGGCTGACAAGGCGCAGCGCGACAAACTGATCGCCTCGTTGGCCCAGTTGGACACCCGCCTCGACCGTTCGCTGGAACTATTCGTGGATGAGATCAACCCACCCCAGGCCGTCTGGCTGCTGCACGATGACATCCGCCTCACCCGCGAGCACCTCCAGGTCCTCGACCGGGCCATCCCCAAGATTCCCGACATTTCACCCGAGGACCGCGAAAAGCTGGTCCAGCTCACGCGAAAAAACTACAAGCGTCTGGGCGAACTAGGTGATCACAACCTGGAAAACTGGTTGAAGGAAAACCGGAAGGATTGATCCCCACCATGTCATCAGGCGCTCCCGTAAACCCGATCCACGCGCGCCGCCGGCTGCCCAGCCGCTGGCCCGGTCGTATCGCGGGGGCGTTGGCCGGAATCGTGCTCGGCACCTGGGGGCTTTTCTGGCTGGCCCGTCACCAGTCCGAGCAGCGCCACCTGTGGGCCAGGGAGGAGATCGATGCCAAAAAGGCTGTTGCCGGTCTCACCGGCAGGCTGCAACTGGCTGATCGCGGCACCGGAATGGATGCTGAAAAGGCCAGGGCCTCCGGCAAAACCCTCGTCCACAAAGACGATGCCTTGGCGGTCAAGGACCAGCTCGACCGTGGCGTACCGCGCGACAAACTCCGCCTCGCCATCCGGACCGAAGCCGACATCACCCTGGCCAAGCAACAGCAGCAGCTCATCCAACTGGATGGCCTCATCCAGTACCTGGAAGGCCTTCAACCCAAAAAGGACCAGATCGGACCCGCCGATGCCAAGTCCTGGGCCAACCCAGCGCAATTCCCGCCAGCCCGATTCACGCTGGTTCCTGTGGAACTGGCGGCAGACCTTCCGCCGAGGGCCCGCGAGGCTGCCGACGCCAGCGACCAAGCCGCGGCACTTAAAAAACGATTGGAAGATCTGAAAAATAGTGAAATCACCCTTGCCCAGCGCGAGCGGGCCCTGGGGCCGCTGCTGGGTGAAAAATCATTCCAGATGCTGCTTCCCGGTTTCGCCAAGGCGCTCCAGGCGGTTTACGCTGGCACGGGCGAGGCTGAAGGGGTTGCTGAATTGGCCCGTGCTGAGCTGAATAACCGCCAGGCCGCGCTCGAAAAGGCGGTCAAGGCGACAGCCACCCTGCGCAAGCTGGGCGGGCCCGACGACGCCAGCCTGGAAAACCAGATCAAAAACCGCGCCGAGCTGCTTTCGGCCATCGAGGGCGCGCACCGCGCCGGCGACCGCGCGTTGGTCTCCCGTTTCAAGGATGATCCAGCCTTCCGCCAGATCATTGATTTCGCCCGCTCCATCGATGGTGACACCAAATTCATCACCGCCGTCCGCTCCAGCGAACTGCCCCAAAAAAAGCGGGTCGAGCTGGTCGACCTCCTTTTCGCCTGCGAGGAAAAGGCCCACTGGCTGGTCCGCTGGGTCGAGCGTGGATCCCCCCTTCCCGGCGACGCCATCCCCCCCAAGCCCGGGGAGGCAAAACCATGACCGATTTCAACCCCCAATGGGTCCGTGAAATCCGGTTCCACATCCGCCGGGCTGATGGCGTGGTGGGTCCCGTTTCCCGCGCCGAGGTCGAGCAGGGCCTCACCTCAGGCCGTTTCCATGAGGACATGCCCGCCTCGGTGGACATGGGATCCACCTGGCACCCCTTGAAGCAGCACCTCGGTATCCCCGATCCCTCCCCCCAACTGCTGCCCGCCAGCTTGGAAAACCCTCCAGCTCCTCTCGATCCGGTCCATCCAGACCCTGCCATCGTGCCGCCCCAACCGGAATTCCGGCCCGGCTTCCTCACGCGCCAATGGGACAAGCTGATCGCCCTCACAATGGGCCTGTTTCAGGGTTTTGTCCCGGTCGCCATGCCGGTCGCGGTTGGCGCGGCCTACCTGTGGGCTGCCCACGATGCCAACCGCATCCGCCACGACCAAACCATGGCCGAGTGCGCCGCCCGGGCGGACCAGGCTATCGAGCCCGGCCAAATCGAGAACGGTGCGGACCCGTCCCTGTGGAAAACCACCTCCAGACCCTACATCGCAATGGATGGGGTGGTGGAAGCCCAGCGCCTGGCTCGCCAGCGCATTTCTCCGGACACCATCTTCAACCTCAAGCCTCTCGACCCACCTCCCACCCTAGATTCCCTGAAAGCCAAACGCGCTTCCGGCATGGAATGGATACGCTCTGACCAATCCGAACTGCTCATCGCCTCCGCCCATCGGGAGCAGGCCTCCATATCTCCCGTGGAGCGGGTGGAAGATTTGAAGCCCGATCCGGCAACCCGCTATTTCAGGAGGCAGGCAGTCGAGAAATCCGTTCGCGCAACTTGGGAATCAGTGGTCAAGGCGCACCAGGAGGGCATCGATGCCCAGCGCAAAAAAATGGCCATGGGCTCCAAGGCCCTTGCCCGTGTCGTCGATGCGGTGCGTGAACCATCCGTCCGCCAGTTATTCCCGGGCCTCGATGCGGTGTGCGAAAACCCACCTGCCCCGGCCGACCTGCCTGCTGCCCTGGCCCGGATTCTTGCTGCCGGACAAAACCAGCCACCCAACCCCTGACCCCAAGGAATC
>CAWUOE010000094.1:0-10509 GCA_963923355.1 uncultured Gemmataceae bacterium
GCGGTTTTCACATACCAGTCCGGCAGATGGGTCTGCACCCATGTCCATGTGTAGGTGCCGGGCGAGGCGAATTGGCGGCGCAACATCAGCCAGTCGCGGTACTGGGTGAAATCCATTCCTGTGTAAAGCGGCCACCGGTGCATGCCCAGCATGACCTGTTCGATGGAACGGCTGTAACGGCCGAAACCATCCCACACATCCACGGCCACCGGTCGGCCGGGATCGGTCGCGTGAAATGAACGTGCCAGGGAAGCAAGCCGACCAGACTCCTCACTGGGAAGGTTGTTGCCAAGGTTCCAGCCCAACACCGAGTCATGCTCCATGAACCTGGACATTTTCTTGCCCAGCCCGCCAGCATTGGTCAGGTTGGCCGGGGCACCGGCAAGGTCCTCGGGTTGAGGTTCAATCGACGGTACCAATAAAAATCCTTGCCGGGCCGCCTCCTCCACCACGGCTTCATTGGCCTCTGCGTTCAACCATAGGGTGTTGAATCCAGCGTCCCGGAGCGTTTTGACCGGCGTCCCGGAATGACGGATACCACGCATAAAAAATCGCTCACCACCCACCTGAAGTGAATTACCTCGCAATTGCACTTCGGCAGGCTTGGCGTTTCCGGCAACCGTCTTCTTTCCAGGAGGATTGTTTCCATCAGGCAAGTGGACCTCAGCCTTGGGTGCGGAAGGTGCCGATTCCATCAGAGGGCTGACTTCCAAATCATCAATCCAAGTTTCAGTCACACCGGGGCCGCCGTACAGGTTAAGCACCACGCGGTCGATGTATGCATCCTGAATGATGAGATCCCGCTTCAACTCCGCGCGCGCAAGTTGCACCTGGTCGCGTAGTTTTTTGACGGGTTGGCGCAGGGCAAGCTGCTGCCACCTGCCGGATAACTGATAGGTGTCTCCCGGCACCATGAGCGTGAGGGGTTGCTCCAGGTTTTTGGGGTCCCGTTCCCGTGGAAGCACCACACGAACGATCAGGGCCATTCCCGGCCGGTTGGCCCTAAACCAAAGGCTGCAGTTCAAATCTTCCGCGACAAGGGCTTTGCCCGGATCGATATGGAAATGGACGTATGTGCCCCGCTCTGCTGAAAAGGCAATGCCTTCCGCTTTTTGCCCGCTGTGTGCGTGGTCGGTGGTTGTGCCATGCACCACATCCTTCGGTTGTGCATCGCTGGGTCCCTGCACCCAAAGGGGCTCACGGCCTTCAAAGCCCTGCTGAAGAGCCACTTGTCCATGGCTTCTACCAGTTTGCAGAAGCCAAAGCCCGGCAAAGGCCAGAAAGCAGGCTGCTTGATTAAAACATGTGCGCACGGTTGGCCCATCCATGGGCATCACCCTCATTCCCGTAACAAAAACCGGTTTTCACAGAACTTGCAGAGGGCGATAACATCCGTGCAGCCCGGACAGCAAGTTCAACCGCATAGCCGGGAAAAAGCGGGGCTTCGGAAAAAATGGGCGAAATGGAGAAAATTAATACTTGGAAGCCCTAGCCATTTCCTGAGTGGAGAGCAGGTAGAAAAAACGACCATTCTCCGAATCCGGAATCAGTTCTACCTGGCGGTTGAGTCCTGTGTTTTGTTCGACGCTGTACTGGGACAGGTCAAATTTCTTGGAATCCAAAATCAGCAAGCGAACTAAATTCCGGATGCCCACTTCCTCCGTTTGGAACAGAATTTGGGGCACCTTGCGTCCCTGCAGTTCGGTTATCCCGTGACTGACAACCTGCAGGTAATTGAGGGAATCGGGCAACCGGACGGTTTCTCCCAACCGACCGAAGGATTCGACCAATTGCTCCATTCGTTCGTGCGAGGTGGGGCCATCCACTGCGGGCGCAGTTTCAAGCAGGCGGGCCACTGCATCCGCATCCAGCGGTGATGCCACAGGTAGGAACCAAAAGCCCACACCTGAAAAAATCAGCACGAACGCCGCAGCCAAAGTGGCAATCAACTTTTTGCGACTGGAAGCACGATCTGCCGCAGGCAAACGCGCCGCCAGGGTGCTGGCAAGGTGGTGCGGGACCGGAACGGCGCGGATTTCCCGGGCCAGCCGATTGTCCTCGTGTGAACGTAATCTCCACCAACGTTCACAGGGTGGGCAAGTTTTCAGATGGGCTTCCACGGCGTCCAAGTCACGCCAGTCGGCCTCGCCCAACCGGGGAAGATTCAGTTCAAGGATGGTCCTGGTAGTTTCACAACGCATCTAACACCTCAATCAGTGGTCGATTCATCCTGTCCCGGTGCAGCAAAACCTCGTGGGCCGTCTCGGTAGCCTTCCTCAGGCCAAGGGTAACGCTGGCGTATCCAATCTTTTGCCCTGGCCAGGCGACTCATCACCGTGCCGACGGGAACCCCCATCTGTTCAGCAATTTCGCGATAGCTGAACTCCTCGAAAAAAAAGAGAATCAGTGGAGTACGGTATCCCTCGGGCATTTGGTTCAACAGTCTCTGGAGCAATTCGACATCTGGGCCATCATCCCGGGCGCCTGATGTCGTGGGCCCCTCAGGCAGGTCCTCCGGTAGCGTTTCAAATCCTGATTGCTGCCTCCTTCGGACGCGCATGAGGAAATGATTGCGGAGTATGGCGAAAAGCCATCCCCGCACTGCTTCAGGTGCCCTGAGAGGGGATTTGTTATTGGCGGCGGAAAGAAAAGTATCGTGGACCAAATCCTCGGCATCTTGGTGGCTGCCGGATAGGCGGAAAGCAAAACGAAAGAGGGGAGCATGGTGATGCTCCACCCACTCCATCAGCCGATCCCGCGTGACTGAACTGTTTGCCGCCAAGCAGGGCCACCTTTCAACGACAACCCTTTTTTAGATGCGCAGCCTTCGCATTTTATTCCCCTCTCAAGCCAAGAATGGGCCAACTTCACCTCCATTTCGGCAAAAACGGCCCTAAATACGATAATTCCCAAAAAAACTGGAAAGCTCGGGAATAAAACTTGCCCTACCCGCATCTGTTCATAGGATGCCTTCGAGAGGTTCGAATGGCATGGACCTCAGGTTAATGATTCACAAGGATTGATTTCACCATGAAGAAGCTTCTCTCCCTGTTCGCAGCCGCCGCCTTGGTTCTTCCCGCCCTGACCGGCTGTGGCGAGCCCGCCAAGAAGGCCGCCGAAGGCGTCAAGAAGGCCGCCACCGAAACCGGCAAGAAGGCCGGCGAGGCCGTGAAGGAAGGCGCTGCCAAGGCTGTTGAAGCCGCCAAGACCGGCGACGCTGCCAAGGCTGGCGAGGCTGCTAAGGAAGCTGCTGGCAAGACCGGCGAGGCCGTGAAGGAAGGCGCTGGCAAGGCTGCTGAAGCTGTTAAGGGCGCTGCCGAAGGTAAGAAGTAATTTTTGAGCCGTAGCCTTGGTGCTTCGGCTTGATCAAACGCTTTAAAGGCGGGCGACTTACCAGTCGTCCGCCTCTTTTCTTGAATTCGACGCTACTACCAAAAACCGGATTTAAAGGTTAATATCCCATCGTCTCAGACTGTGGTCAAAGCAAGATTCAAGCCCAAGGATCTGCCAGATTTTCCAGTTTGTGAACGTTAACAACTACTTTCTTTCCCCAATGGATGGGTTTCCCATGCGCAACATGCTGATCGCTGGCTTGGTTTTTTCCTTGGCTTTTTCCTCCCTCACTGGCTGTGGCGATGGTGCCAAAAAATCCCCGGATGAAGGCAAAAAGGGAATGATCAAGCCCCCTCAACCAGGTAAGGACGCTGTCCGCCCCGACGCTGGTAAAGCCCCTGAAGGTGATGCCAAGAAATAATCTGACCTGTTGGATGAACAGGCCAATTGATTGGCTGCCCAACGGGGATGGCTTTTGCCTTCCCCGTTTTTATCCAGCTGATTTATTATCTCAGTGAATTTTTCCCTGAATGGGATCAAATCATCCAAAACAGCCGCTTTTTTGGTAGGTTTAGATATTGATGGACCAGTCCCGGTCGCCCTTGGCGGCCAGCAGTCGCCGAAAGGTTCGACCGGCTGAATCGAGTGGATAGGTCTTGTTGAACAGGAACCTTGTGCCATGAAGAAGCTTTTCTCCTTGTTTGCGCTGTGTGGATTGGTTGTGCTCTCCAGCGGATGCGCTGATGCCAAAAAGCCTGCCGAAAAGCTGGACCCCGCGAAAAAGAGCAAGATTGAGTCGGCTGAAAAGAAATCCGAAAAGGATCAGGAAACACGCAAGGCCGCTGAAACCGCCAAGGAAGAAAAGAAGGACGAAAAAGCCAAGGCTCCGGAAGCCCCCAAAGCACCGGAAGCTCCCAAGGGTGGCGACAAGAAGTAATCCTTCTGCTCGTAATGTTTGGCCACAAACCCAAAAGGCAAAGCCGGCGGTGGCATCCGCCGGCTTTGCCCCTTTATAGTTTTCCTTGGTTCAAAGCCTTTTGGGGGAATCCCATGCGTTGTTTATTGGCTCTGTCAGCCGCAGTTTTTAGCTTGATTTCCGGATGCGGTCAGGCCGAGCCGGATCGCTACAAAACCAAATTCACCGAGCGCCCATCCAAGTCGGTGCCCCCTGCAAGCGGCAAGGAAGGCACTAAGGAAAAGGGCCCTGAAGCCGTTAACCAGGGAAAAACCAATTCCCAGGAAAAACCAATGGAACCGGCTAAGGGAAAATAAATCCCCTGGTCCGTTAGCATTTGGTACCTGGTTCAAAAATGGAGAGGGCGGTGCCACAAAGGCACCGCCCCCTCCATTGATTGTTGTCATGCGCAACCAAAACTGGTCAGGTGGTGGACATCTCATCTGCCAGAGAGCGTTCCTGCTCCACCGCGGAGTTCTGTTTGCCCTCACCAAGGATCAGCAGCAATGGACTGGCGATGTAAATACTGGACACCGTTCCGATCACCACGCCGATGACCATCACGAAAGCAAAGAGGTGAATACCCTCGGCTCCCGAGAAATAAAGCACCAAAACCACAAGCCAAGTGGTGAACGAGGCCCACACCGTTCGGCTGAGGGTTTGGTTGATGCTTTCATTGATCATCCGCTCGGTGAGCAAGGGATTGCGACCACGCACCTCCCGGATCCGGTCAAAGACCACAATGGTGTCGTTAACCGAGTAGCCAACCAATGTCAGCAGCGCAGCAACCGCGGGCAGGTCGATTTTGAAATCCTGGATCTGGAAAAGGGAAGCGATGACCGGCACATTCGCCAGATAGTGACATCCGGCAATGATGCCCAAGGTGAAGAATAGGTCATGCACCAGGCACAGCAGTGCCGCCAAACCGAACGTCCAGTTGCCAAATCGCAGCCAAAGGTAGAACACGATCGCGATCCAACTGGCAACAATGGCGGCCAAAGCTGTTCCCTGGGTGGCCTTGGCCATCGAGCCGGAGAAATTGTCCAACCGCTCTGGTTGGGGATTGTCGCGGTAGGTGGACTGGGTTGCCTTCAGGGCTTCCTCGGCGATCGGACCTTCCAGGGGATCATTGAAGACGACCTTGAGATTCTGGTAACGACCGGCTTGGGCTTTGCCCTTCACGTCGATGCGCATCTGCCTTGAGGCGTCTTGCGAACGGGTTCGGGTCGCGTCCAGGGAAAGTTTCAACTGCTTGGAGGCCGATTCCAACAAGGCCTCGGAGCGAAGGCTTTCCCTCAGGATGCGTGACACCTGGTCAGGCGAAACTGCGGCCGAAAATTCCAGATCGGCACCGGTCACGAAGCCACCGGCCCCCTTTTCCACGGAAAGTTTGGTGAGTTCAACTTTTTGCAGGTCGGCACCCAGCAAGCGGCTCACCTCCGCGCCCACCTTCCGGGTGTCTGTCTCACCGGTTCTAACGGTGAAGAACCGGGAGTTGCCACCATCGCTGTCCCGTTTGTCACTGACGAAAATCTGCTCGATTTTCATCTCGGGCAGGTTGGCCCCCTCAAGTTTGCCCTTCAACCAAGCCATGTCACGCTGCTCAGTCAGTCGGCCGGTGTAGGCTGTGCCGCCGTTGAAATCGATATCGAAGACCTCTCTTCCGCGGGAGAAGAAAAGCGCCGCACCAAGGATGGTCAAAACCACTGTGATGGTGAACATGGTCCAGCGGATGGCCATGAAGTTGATGTTCGGCTTCGCGAAAAGCTGCATCATCTTCAGGTCGCCATGCCCCTTGCGATTGAGATAGATGTCGAAGATGGTTCGGGTGATGTATAGGGAGGTGAAGAGGCTGATCACCAGACCGGCGGTCAGCGAGATGCCGAAGCCCTTCAACTGGTCATTGCCCACGATGTACAGCACCACCGCGGTGAAGATGGAGCTCAGGTGGGTGTCGATGATGGTCGGCAGGGTTCGATCGTAACCGTTTCGCAACGCCAGGGCCAGACCGGCACCACGCTGGCGCTCCTCCCGGATCCTTTCGTAGATCAAAACGTTTGCATCAACTGCCATGCCCAAGGTGAGCACCAAGCCCGCCAGCCCTGGCAGGGTGAAGGTGGCCTGAACCAGAACCATGAAGGCGATGGTCAGCACAAGGTTGGCAAAAAGTGCGATCGAAGCGACCAGCCCGGCAAAACGATAGTAAATCCACATGAATACAAGGACCGCCACGAACGCCAGCACCACGGCAATGCTGCCTCGGTAGATGGTTTCCTGACCCAGCGTGGCCCCCATGGTGGCCTCCGAGGCGGGTCGCTGGTCCAACGTAGCGGGTAGCGCACCCGCCCGAAGGAGGCGAATCAGGTCGTCCAGCTCCGCTTGGCTGAAATCGCCTGTGATCTGGCCTGAATCGCTGATGGCGCTGTTCAAGGCCGGGGCGGACTTCACTTGGCCGTCCAGAATGATGGCCAGTCGACGCTGCACGTTCTTGCTGGTGATGTCAAAGAAGCGGGTTGCACCCGAGCCCTTGAGTGTGAAACCCACTGCAGGCTCACCACGGCTGCCCGGGGCTCGGTAGACATTTTGCAGGTCCTTGCCGGTTACCTCTTGGGTGGGCTCTGGATTCCTGACCAGAACGAAGTGTTCCATGGTTTTGCCACCCCGCTGGTCTTCCAGCGATATGAAGGGCGACCGGCGGAATTGAGGAGGGATGTCACGGCGGTAAAGTAGCAGCCCATCCACCTCGGTTGGCTCATTGGCCTTGTCGAGAATGTACTGCTTGTTGCCGGAGTAAAGGAATCCTTTGCCCATCTCAACCCAACGGTAGGTGTGGCGGCCAACGCCGGTGTTGTTGCGCACCTGGAAGAACCGGGCTTTGTCAACGGATTGGCCGTTTTCAAGCTTGATGCTTTCCTTGGGCTCTTCGGGAGGCTGGCCGGGCAGTTTGCGATCTTCCTTGAGTTTCTTCCCGGGATTGCCAGCCAGTTCCTTGAAGTACTCTTTGGCGGCATCGATCGCTTCCCGGTCATCCTGCGAATTGGCCAGAATGGAAAACTGCAGAAGACCCTGCTGGGTGATCAGGTTTTTGATGGTTTCGATCTGGTTTTGCGAAAGACTTTGACGCACACCTCCGGTCTTGGCTGTGTAACCTGTTATCAAATCCTGCAACTTGTCGTCTGCTGCGCCGGCCTCCCGGGCAGTTGTTTCCAATCGGACCAAATCATCCGTGGCCACATCCAGAACAGCCTGGGATTTGTCTGCCGGAACCAAGGCCTTCACACCGGTAATCAATGCATCCCAACGGGCCTGCCGGGCCTCGTCCTGTTTTTCTCCTCCAAATGGCATCACAATTTCGATGCGGGGTTGGTCACCCGAGATGGGCCGGACGATGATGTTGTAAAGGTCTGCGGGGTCGATTCGGCGCTTGAGTTGAGTGGCCATCTCCTCCAGACGACGGTTGATCTCGTCGGGGGTGCCGGACTTTTCGTCGAGTTTTACCTCGTATACCAGCGTGGTGCCGCCAGAAAGATCCACACCCATCCGGTAAGTAAGCCCTGGGCTGCCGGTCTGGTAGTTGCGCCAGGCAACGGCAATGACCAGAAGGGCAAGGACCACGGGAACCACGCAGGTCAGCACCCGGCCTGCGCCGACGCCCATGCCGATGGTTCGCCCAAGACTCTTCAAAAAAGCGTTCAAGAATCCACCCTCCGCGCGGTTCAACCCGCGCCACATCCACCCTGAACTGTTATGCTTCGCCGGTCTTTGCCGAATCCACGGGTATGACTTTCCGGATCACCGCTGTTCGGGTGATCCGGATCTTGACATTGTCATCGATTTTCAATGTCAACTCATCGCCATTCTCGTGGATGGCCACGATGGTGCCGTAAATGCCACCAACCGTGAGGACCCTGTCATTTTTCTGCAGGCTTTCCAACAGTTTCTGCTTTTCCTGCTTTTCTTTGCGCCCTTGACGGAACAACATCAGGATTAACATCCCGCCAAATAGCAGAATGGGTACCTGGTTCCACCACATCGGCTGGGAAGATCCCTGCCCCTCGGCGGGCCGGGAAGGTTCAGGAGCGGTTTGTCCCTCCTGCATGCTCATTCCCAACCCCCTGAAAACAAAATAAACGCCCGAAGGTCTTTGATGACCCCGGAAAACGGCGTATCACGCATCAAGAAATCACATTACGGTGTTTTTTCCAGGCCGACAAGCCACCCTGAGGCCCAGTCACGGAACACTCCCTGAGCGATAGCTACCCGGGCTTCACCCATGAGTCTTTGATAGAACCAAAGATTATGAAGACTGAGCAGCATTGGCCCAAGCATCTCTTCAGCAGCAAAGAGATGATGAAGATAAGCGCGACTATATCCTGTACAACAAGGACACGGGCAATCTTCCTCAAGAGGGGACGGATCATCCCGATGTCGGGCATTACGTAGACGCACCTCCCCTAGGCGGGTGTAGGCAGAGGCGTTTCGGCCGTTTCGTGTAGGCAAGACACAGTCAAACATGTCGATACCGGCAGCCATTCCGGCGATCAGGTCCTGCGGGCGACCAACTCCCATCAAATAACGCGGTTTGCCCGCGGGCAGGCAGGCTGCGCAGGGTGGCAGGGCTCTGGCCATTGCTTCGGGTGACTCCCCGACACTGAAACCGCCCAAAGCGTAGCCTGGAAAATCCATCGTCACCAACTCGGCGGCGCAATGGGCACGGGCATTTAAATCCAGTCCGCCCTGCACAATTGCGAATAGCGATTGGTCGGCCCGATTGGCCGCATTCTGGCACCTTTTAGCCCACAACAGGGTACGCCGAATCGCTTCACCCATCTCATCCGCGGAGCATCCCGCGGGCGGGCAGACATCAAGCACCATGGCAATGTCTGAACCCAGGTTTTCCTGGATCTGGACGGCACGCTCAGGGGTCAAATCAATCAGGCTGCCATCGAGATGAGACCGGAACTGGACACCCTTATCGTTGACAACCCGTCGTTCAGACAGGCTGAAAACCTGGTATCCCCCGGAATCGGTCAGTATGGCATGACGCCAATTCATGAATCGGTGCAATCCGCCGAGTCGGGCCACCCGTTCATCACCGGGACGCAAAGCCAAATGATAGGTGTTGGCCAGCAGAATCCGGCTGCCCGAGTCTTCAACCTGATGAGGGTAGATTCCCTTGACTGTGCCTACAGTCCCCACCGGCATGAAGGCGGGAGTTTCCACCTCGCCATGAGGCGTGAAAAGGCGGCCCAAACGGGCCGCCCCATCCGTTTTCAGGCAGGAATATCGAATCGACATGGAGCAGTCCGAGGCCGCCTTGACTCACAGTCCAAGCAGCCCGAGCCCTCACTCGCCGCGGAGATTCAGGCCGCGTTCGCGAAGTTTCTCGCGTACCTCGTTGAGGGAGGTCACACCAAAATTGCGGGCCTCCATCAAATCCTCGGCGGACTTGCTGACCAATTCGGCAATGCTGCTCAGACCCAAACGGTTCATGCACTTGCGGGCCCGAACCGAAAGCTGCAGGTCCGAAACAGGTGCGGCCAGTTTCAACTGGTCTTCCTCGCTCAATTCGCCCACTGGCCGGTAGGATGATCCGTCCCCACCCGCTTCCAGGGATTGGCCCAATCGCAAGCCCTTGGCAGCAAGCATCTCATTGATTTCCACCAATGAGGTCTCGCCGAAGTTCTTGCTGGTGAGCAGTTGCTCCTCGGTGACCCGGGTCAAATCACCCAAGGTCTTGATGTTAAGGCGTTTGAGGCAGTTGCGGGCACGTACCGAGAGTTCGAAGTCATTGACGGATATTTCAAAAACCTGAGCCATCTGCGGATCGGACAATGCGTCATCATGGGCCACGATCATTGTCTGGCTGGCCAAAGCATCCTTCACGTACAGGCGAGCACGCTCGTCGGCAGGATTGCTGTGGAGCACCGCCTTAAAGCAATCATGCGCCTTATCATAGCGACCCATATCTTCATATAGAATACCAAGATTGGTGAGTGTGCCTACGTGGACCGGAGGATTGTTGCGACACTTCTCGTAAAGGGACAAAGCCTCCTCATCGTTGCCAGCCTGATCATTGAGCATTGCCAGCTGGAACAATGCACCTGAATGGTTGGGGTCAAACTTCACGGCCTTTTCCAGCGAATCCACGCCTTCCAGCTTGTGACCTTCCTGGAGCCGAAGTTGTCCTAACTGGAAATGGAATTCAGCGGAGTGGCTGG
>CAWUOE010000095.1:0-10404 GCA_963923355.1 uncultured Gemmataceae bacterium
CTGGTGTGTGAGACAGTGACCGGCACCCCGTACGATCGCTTCGCCACCGAGTCACTCTTCGCCCCGCTGGGACTGGAGCACTATTCCTTCGAGAAGGCAAACGGTGGCGGGGGCATCGGTATACACCCGACCCACGGGTTGGGTGTTTCTGCCAGGGACATGGCACGCATCGCCTACTGCATGGTCAGGGGCGGCAAGTGGAAAGGCCACCAGGTCATTCCCGAATGGTTTGTCCGCGAGACGGCACTACCCACCCACCGTCTCAGCGTGGATGAGATGCGGTTCAAAATCAGTTCCAGGGTGTTTTCACACGGTTGGGAATTGCCAGCCAACTTGAAGGGAGATGGCCCGCGCGGTGGTGGTGGAATCCCCGCCGATGCGCGCTACAAGCCCGGTTCAGGCGGACAATTGATCGCCTTCGTCCCCAGCCTGGACCTCGTGGTGGCGCGGCAAACCGGTTCGAGCGGAGACTGGGAATACCAGGAATTCCTCAGGCGTGCCTGCGCGGCGGTCCTCGGAAAATAAGGCGCCTACAGTCGGATTCCAGAAACCAAACCTTTTCCGCCTCCTCCCACGAAAAAATAACCTATGGTTCCGGCAAGCCACCCCGGCGGGCGGCCTTCCAATGGAAAGCAGGTCCGTTTTCCGGGGAATTTAGCCCTCTGGCAGACCGCCAGGCATCCTGCTTGCCAGCCAAGGAATCCAGATGCTTGCTCTTCTTAAGTTGAAGAAAACTATTGCAATCATCTCCCATCTAGTCCGCAGGGAATCGCTTTCAATAGACCGTGCAATACCTCGACGGCCTCTACCGCTTCGCCCAGCCCTGGAAAAATTGGAAGGCAGGGATGTGCCGGCAGCGATGGCGGTCGGCATGAATCTGGAGGGCATCAGTGATTGGAGTGTCGCCTGGCCTTTCACGGATGCCTTCAAGACATCCAGGCCTTGGATCAGCCACGCCTACAACACGGCAACCGGTCAGGTGACCTGGGAAGGTGGTGGTGAGGTCCGTACAGACGCAAAGGGATGGCCGACCCAACTGAACCGCTGGACCAACGCCCAGGGACAGATGATGGAGCAACGCTTGGGAACCCTGATGTTCCGTGACATCGGAACCGCCTACCCGGCGGGAACCTACCGTGCCGAGTGGGAAGGCACGGGCACGGTGAGCTGGGGCTTCGCCGCCTCGGTGACGGAGCAGGGAAAAACCTCCACCGGCAAGCAGTATGCCCTGCTGAAGGTGCAACCAAGCAACGACGGCATCCACATGGAAATTGCGGGCATGAGTAGCACCGACCCGATCCGGAACATCCATCTGTGGATGCCCGATTCCGCGGGCGGGAATTTCGCGGGTCAGACATGGCAGCCGGGCGCCGCCTTTTCGCCGTTTCACCCCCAATTCCTCGAAAAGCTGGCTCCCTTCAAAACCATCCGATTCATGGACTGGTCCGAAACCAACCTGAGCGACATCACCACCTGGAATGATCGCCGGCCCTATGATCACGCCACCCAGCAATCGGGCGATTTCAAAAACGGGGTGGCCCCCGAATACCTGATCGAGTTGTGCAACGAGCTCGATTCGGACGCCTGGCTGAACATGCCCCACGGCGCCGACGACACCTACGTGCGGAATCTGGCCACGCTGGTGCGCGACACGCTGGAACCCGGGCGCAAGGTGTATGTGGAATGGTCGAATGAGGCCTGGAACAGCGGTTACGGCTTCGAGTCCCATGAATGGGTAACCCGTCAGCTCGCCCTGCCTGAAAATGCCTACCTGAAGGGGGACCGATGGGCCCTGGTCGGCCGCGAGGCGAAGCGTGACTTCGATATCTGGTCGGAGGTGTTCACGGGCCAGACCGGCCGGATCATTCGCGTGGTGGCCGGACAGCAGGCCAATAGCTGGATCGCCGGACAGATCGCCGGTGCCATGGACGGGCATTTCGACGCCATCTCATGCGCCGCCTACCTGTATGTGAGCGATGCCGACAAGGCGCGGTTCAACGCCACCACCACCGCCGACCAAGTGATCGATGCCCTCATCGCCAACCAGTCCCAGGCCATCGGTTGGTTGAAAGACCACAAGGCATTGGCCGACAGCCTTTCCACTCGTTGGGGCCGGCCGATCGGCTTCGTGGCCTACGAGGGTGGCCCCCATCTCGACAGTTGGAACGCCCCCTACCAGCAGGCGTTTTTCGATGCCGGCAACAGCCCCCGCATGTATGAGGCCTACTCGCGCCTGCTCAACGCGGCGCGCGATACCGGGCTGGAACTGTTCCCGCATTTCAACCTGACGGGAGGCCTTTACCCCGCGCCATATGGTGCCTTTGGCGCGCTGCAATCCATGACGCAAACCACCGCCTCGGCACCCAAGTACCGGGCCCTGCTGGATGCCACCCAAGCCAACCCGGCACCCTTGCCGGTGGTTTCCGTGGAGGTGGTTTCCGCCGTGGCCAGCGAGGCAGGCCCGATCTCGGCGTCCTTCCGTATTTCCCGCACAGGAGCAACCGACAAGGCCCTCGCCTTTGCCTTCAGCCAATCCGGCACCGCCTCGGCGGTTGACTACATGCCTTTGCCTTCTTCCCTGTCATTCGCCGCGGGTGAAAGCGTCAAAACCTTCACGGTCACGCCGGTGGACGACTCCCTGGTGGAAGGGACCGAAACCGTGGTGTTCACCCTGGCGACGGGCGCCGGTTACACCCTGGATGGTGCCAAAAAATCGGTGGCGCTCTCCATCACCGACAACGACACCCAACCAAAAACCGGCCTTCTGGGGCAGTATTTCGATAATTCCAATCTCACCAACCTGAAATTCAACCGGGTGGATCCATCCCTGGGATTCAACTGGGGCGCCAGCAGCCCCGACCCCAGGATTGCCAAGGACACCTTCGCCATCCGCTGGCTGGGGCAGTTGCAGTCCGTGGAATCCGGTTATTACTCGCTAAGGGCCTTCAACGACAGCGGTGTGCGTGTCTGGGTGAACGGCGTGCTGCGGATCGACAACTGGCGGGTCCGGCCCATGGGCTATTCGACCAGCGGGCTGATCTACCTGAAAGCCGGTCAAAAGGCGGACATCCGCGTGGAATATTTCCACAACACCGGTCCGGCGCAGTTTCGCCTCGAATGGCGGCGGCCCGGACGTTCCACCTACACCCAAATCCCCTCTGGCCAGCTTTTGGCACCCCCCACCTGATCCCCATCCACCTGCGAGGTGATTGGGGCCGGGAAAATCGTCAAATTCACGTGTTCCGGCTGGTTTTCGCCGCCCGTTTTTGATTGCCCCGCCCCGGCCTGCCGATTAACATGAAAGTCCTGCCCGAGGTGAATGCCTCACCGAGAACAACCGCCATGCTGCGTATTGTCGATTCGCACGCCTCGCAAGGACCCGGCCTCTCCCGCCGGGTCATGATGGGCGTGGGCGGCATCGGGTTGGGTGGGTTGTGCTTGAGCAACCTGCTGGCCAGCCGGGCCAAAGCCGGAACCCGGGCCACGCCCAAAGCAAAATCCGTCATCATTTTCGGATTGGTGGGTGGACCGCCCCAGCATGAGACCTGGGACCCCAAGCCCAACGCCCCCGAGGAGATCCGGGGCCAGTTCGGCACCATCGCCACCCGCACGCCGGGATTGCGGGTGGGCGAGCTGATGCCGCGCACCGCCATGCTGACCGACAGGCTGTCGGTGCTGCGGGCGGTGGTGACCAACGACAACGCGCACAGCACCAGCGGTTACCAGATGCTGACGGGTGTGCCCCATATCCCGCTCAGCCAGGAAAACGCCGCACCCAAGGCGCCCAACAATTCCCCCTGCATCGGCGCGTTGCTGCGTGCCGTGCGCCCGGAAACACGGGGCCTGCCCTCGGCCGTCACCATCCCGGAGCATCTCTGGAATGATGGCAATCTCCCTTGGCCGGGTCAGGATGCCGGTTTTCTGGGCACTCGATACAACCCCTGGCTGATCCATTGCGATCCTTCCGATCCCGGCTTTGGCATACCTGCCCTGAATCTGCCGGGCGAGGTCCCCCCGTTGCGTTTCAACGAACGCCGGTCCCTGCTGGACCAGGTGAATCACCACTACGAGGCCACCCAGCGTTCCGGTGTGACCTCGGCTTTCAACCAGCACGCGGCCAAGGCCGCCGAGTTGCTCTACTCCGCCAATGCGCGCCGCGCCTTCGACCTGCAGAGCGAGCCGGCCACCGTGCGTGAACGGTATGGACCCACCCGCTTCGCGCAATCCTGCCTGCTGGCGCGCCGGTTGGTGGAAGCGGGTGTGGGATTGGTGCAGGTCAACTGGACGCGCATCAAGGACCAGCCCAACGGCGGCGGGTGGGACACCCACGCCAAGCACAACCAGTCGATCAAGTCACTGCTGATGCCCATCCAGGACCAGGCCTTCTCGGCCCTGATCGAGGATCTGCAACTGCGTGGCCTGCTGGATGAGACCCTCGTGATTTGGTTTGGCGAATTCGGCCGCACGCCGCGCTTCAACAAGGACGGAGGGCGTGACCACTGGGGCAGTTGCTTCTCGCTGGCCCTGGCGGGTGGCGGCATCCGGGGCGGGGTGGTGCATGGCGCCTCCGACAAGAGCGCCGCCTTCGCCATGGAAGGCAAGGTCGAACCGGCGGATATCATCGCCACCCTTTTCCACTGCCTCGGGATCGCTCCCGAGACCGAGATCCGCGATTCCTTCGACCGGCCCATCCCCCTCAGCCGCGGCCGCGTCATCCAGGCCATCCTTTAGCCCAGCCAACCACCTGTCCACAGCCGCCACCGTGCTGGAAGGTATCGCCCGGCGCAGTGCAGTCGTATGCAGCGAATGGGCGCTCAGGATTCGATTCAAACCACCTTGCGGTGCCAGCCATTTCCCAGTGAACTGTAGCCTTCCTGTCTTTTGGCTCAACCGCTGTCGGAGACACCCATGCTTTGCCTGAGAAATACCATGGTGATTGGCCTGTGGATTGCCACGGCCTGCGGCGCCATTGCCGACACCAACCCGCCACTGGTCACCACCACCGGCAACGCCGAGGTGAAGGTCACACCCGATCTGGCCGACATGCGTTTCGATATTGAGATACGCAACCCCAACCTGAAGGACGGGCTGGCGCAACAGGTCGAACGGATGACACGGTTGGTGACCACGCTGAAGGCCGCGGGCATTGAGGACAGGGACATCCAAACCTCCCAGGTGATCATCAACCCGGTCTACCAACAGGAGGCGCAGCTCCAACTTGGCACGGAAACCGCCAAAATCGCCTTCTACAGCATCAGCCAATCAGCCACCTGCACACTGCGTGACCTGAAGAAGATCACCACCCTCACCGCCCAGGCGATCGATGCGGGGTGCAACCGCGTGGGTGGGGTCACCCTGCGCACCTCCAAGCTCAGGCAATACCGCGACCAGGTCCGCATCCAGGCGGTGCGGGCAGCCAAGGAAAAGGCGATCGCCCTCGCTGGTGAACTGGGCTGCAAGGTGGGCAAGCCCAATTCCATCACGGAAACCAGCCAGGATTTCCAGCCCTACGGCTACCCTGTTGCGAACATGGCCCAGAATGTGGCCATCGGCATGGCGGGCGGTGACGGGGCAGCCAGCCCGGCTTTCGAGGCCGGCACCATCAGCATCAGTGCCACGGTGACGGTGGCCTTCCTGCTGGAGTGAGGCGCGACGGATCAGTCGGAAATGACCTCGCCACCCGCGCGTGTACCGAAGGCGCGCCAAGCTGCAGTCGTGATCGACTGATTCATAAAACGGACTGAACCGTCCATCAAGAGCGTGTTCACGCCGCCGCTGTGGTAACTGCGGCTGGTGATGGCGGCATAGGAGGGCTTGCTGGCGTGGGAGCCCTCCACCTGGGTCAGCAGGTCGATATCCAGGGTGGCGCCCCCGGCGGTGAAGGGAACCCGGGTATTGGGTGTGAACACGAAGGAAACACCGGTCTGGTGGCAGGGCGAGTCCGTCCATTCGGTGTGGCCCACCTCCCCCCGGTAGGATCCCGTGGCAGCCATGGCGGCCACGGTGGCGGTGTCACTCGGTGCCGGCTGCCCCAAGGTTGTCGGCGATGCGGTGTTTCGGACGTAGCTCTGGTAGGCTTTCACTTCGCTGAAGGCAATGGTGTTGCTCAATCCGTCCAGAAAATCCGCCGGACGTGTCTGCTGGTTGACAGGCAGCGCGCCATCCCCACCCTGTCCACTGGCGGGTGACCAGATGAACCATGTGCCGAAATTGGCGCCGTAATTGAGCGGATAAGTAATCTTTCCACCCCCCTGGTCCCGGGAACGGTCGGCAATCTCGCTGGGGCACAGGTAGATGGCGATGCGTTGCCCGATCACCTGCAATTGGGTGGCCGGCGTCGCGTTCAGGTCGATCTGCGCGTACAAGTTCCCCTGCTCAATGAACGGCAACAGCCTGGCCTGAACTGAATACACATCATTGGCAATGGCCCCAACTGGGTAGGTGCCGCCTGGCGGGTATTTTTCAGCCACGCTCTGGTAGTTGTGCAATGCCAAGCCAATCTGCTTCAGATTGTTGGCGCATTTCATGCGATTGGCCGCCTCCCGCACCTTCTGCACGGCGGGGACCAGCAAGCCCACCAGGATGGCGATGATGGCTATGACAACCAGCAGTTCGATTAGGGTGAAAGCGCGGCGAAAGCGAGGCATGGTAGCCAAATTCCGTCAGGGTTATTCTTGCCCATTTCACCTTAACTGGCACTAGAATCCCGTCCCACCCAGACGGCCCATCTCAAATCATTAAAATACGGTTGTTTATAACGATTATTCAGGCAAATAAAGAGTTTCTCCTGCCCTACCATTACTTGAGATTTGCTACCCACCCCGCAACACACTCCAACACTTCAGGCGCGATGGTCTCCTCAATTTGGGAATATTCGCCCACCTGACCAGTCTTGGCATGCTGGAACAGGTGGTTCAGGTCCGGGAATACCTTGGTTTCAAAACGCGTATTGCCTCCCTCCCTCAAAGCCTTTTCGATCAGGGGCAGGTTCTGGTCCGGCAGCACCTGCAAATCGCGCGCACCATTAATCGCCAGCACCGGGCATTTGACCCGGGCCAAAACCGGAAAGGGATCATAGTTTAGGAAAAAGCGCATCCAGGGTGATGCGAAAGTGGCAGCGGCATCCTCCGCAGCTTTCAGGGATTCTTCGGACTCGCCATCCAATTCAAGAGCCTTCCTCTCGGCATCGGTTAGGTTTTTGGCAAAAGTGACAGCAACCCCGACCAGGGCTTTTTTGGCAGCCAACTCATCCGGTTGAGACCGGGCGGTATCCATCAGAATTTTTTGCAAGCGGGCAGAAACTGCCAATTGATCTGTGCTGGCACCAGCAGCCTTGCCGATTGCCTGCGTTTGCCGTTCGATGATGGCATCACCCCTAGCTCCAGGCCCTGCCAGCATCACGATGAACGCCACCTTGTCCGGGTGCTCAGCCGCCACCATGGGGGCGATCATCCCACCCTCACTGTGTCCGGCCACACCAATTCGCTTGGGGTCGATTTCCTTGCGGGTTAACAGGAACCGGATAGCGGCAAATGCATCCGTCGCGAAATCTGCCGAAGTTGCCTTGGCAAAATCACCCTTCGATTTGCCCACCCCTCGGTCATCGAAACGCAACACGGCAATTCCCTTGCGTGTTAGGTGATCAGCCAGCACCAGGAACGGTTTATGGCCCAACAGGGTTTCATCCCGGTCTTGCGGTCCCGAACCTGTCACCAAAACCACGGCCGGAAACGGGCCAACCTCTTTTGGCAAGGTGAGAGTGCCAGTCAACTTGATTCCCGCCTTGGGGTTTTCAAACACTACCTCCTCGGCCAAATAGGGATAGGGCGTCTTGGGAGTTTGGGGTCGTTTGCGCGTGGAAACTTTCTCAACACGGTTCAGGCTAAGGGGAAACTTCAATCCCCGTTGCTCGAAGGTCCCTTTCAGCACCGTGTTGTTGGCACTGGAGATTCCAGAAAATGAAGCCTTCAGTTTTTTCAGGTCGATTGCGACTTTAGTGCCCTCCACTTTCACACCATCGCAGGGCATGCCAAAGGCCCCTTGGTCAATGCTGTCCATTGTGGCTTTCCAGGCTCCGTCCTTGTCCTTGGAAAAATGGAAAACCAGAAATAATTCCACAGGGCCTACCTTTAGCGGTCCTTCCCAGATTCCTTCGAGTGACGATTTCACTCCCGGATTTTGTCCGAACGCGGCCCCAAAACAGGCAGTCAGTAAGGTAACCAGCAAACAAAGTCGAGCTTGAATCATTTCCCCTCCCCCAAAATCAATTCCGCCTAATCAAAATGTTGAAATGTTGAGGAACCCAGTCCAGAATCATTTTTTTCAACCGCCATCTTGGCTGCCATCAGCGAGACCCCGGTCTGCTCCCTCAAAAGCTTGATGGCCTCGATTTTCCGTCCCGGTTGGGCGGCGATCTCTTTGACCCCGTCGGAGAGGGCGCAAGCTACAAACAGCTCGACCGCAAGGCGGGCTTCGGCTTTGGATGCGCCTGATTCCTGTCGGCACGCTTCGACCGCCTCGGACCTTCTTGAAGGGTCCGAGGCCAATTCCTTGACATTGTCCGACAGATGAATTTGCTTGCTTTTTTCCGGATCTGGTCGAGAAAACAAAATCCACAGAAAAGCAAGAACCAATGTCAACGAAAAGATGGCCACCAAGGTTTCCATCTAATCACTCCCTCGCCATCGACACGCAGATGATTTCCTTGCCGTTGTGCACGAACAGGCACTTGTTGGCGAACGCCGGGTGGCACCAGACCACATCGCGGCCGCGGGTGGTGAAGGAGGTGTCAAGCAGATGGTGGCGGGCGGTCTCCTCGTAACCCTTGGGTGAAAGATTTGCCAGAATCAGGTCACCCTGATCATTGAACAGGACAAACCTGTCGCCAGCAGGAATGATGAAGGCGTGGGCGAACAGCGCCTTCTTGCCGCCGGTGGCCTTCAGGCTTTCCCACACCACTTCGCCGGTGTCCAACCGCACGCAGCGCATCTCGCCCATCCCGCACACGCCATAGATATGCCCGCCACGGATGATGGGAGTGGCCATGATCGCGTTGAGGTTGTCAGGCTTGGATGGATCCTTGCTTTTGCTGCGCCAGAGAAGCTTGGCATCGGGCTTTTCGCCATCCAACCCCAGCAGGGCCGAACCTTGGTAAAACTCGCTGACCAGCAGCTTGTCTCCCGCCTTCACAGGGCTAACGATATTCACCACCGGCCTTTGGATTGATTTCGCCTCGGGGTGCTCCACGGACCAGAAATTATTGCCCGTGAGGGGATCCAGGCTGTTGACTGAGGTGTCGATCCAGACGATCAACTGTTTCTTCCCGCCGGCTTCACAGAGCATGGGCGGGCTGTAGCCCACCTCCTCGGCCTTCAGCGCCCGCCAAACCTCCTTGCCGGTCCGCTTGTCCAAAGCCACCACCGCACTGCCATCACCCCCCGCTTGGGTGTAGATCAGATCGCCTTCCACCAACGGGCTGGCGGAATAGCCCCACAGCGGTGGTTTGGTTTTGTATTCCGAGGGCAAATCCTTCTGCCAAATAACCTTGCCGGTGGCAGCCTCGTGGCAACGCAGATTGCCCATGGCACCAAGGGTGAACACCCGGTCGCCATCGACCCAGGGGGTTGCACGAGGCCCCTGACCGTAGCTGATGGTGTAGGGGCAATCGAATTCCTGAAGCCACAGGGTTTCGCCACTTTTGGCATCGAGACACACCACCCGTTCCTTGCCGGCCACCACCCCTTTTTTGGGCGAAACCGGTTTGCCTTCCTTGTCCTTCTCGGTGATGCGGTCCATCACGAAGAGTTTGCCAGACGCCACTGCCGGACCGCAGTAGCCGGAGTTGACGGGCTTGCGCCAGAGCACCTTGGGCCCGCCGGGCGGGAATTTCTCGAGGAGCCCAGCCTCGCGCCAAACACCGTCTTTTCTCGGCCCGAGCCAGTTGGGCCATTCATCGGTCAGCCCAGCGGGAATGAAGCCAAAATACAACCAAGCCAATGAAAAAAAAGCACATGGCAATTTCATAGATTTCATTTTTTCTCCAAAAAATGATCCGAAGTCATCTAAGGCCCGGACTTTCCACCACCCTGCACCCTGCCCTGGTTGGGTGATCTTCCACGAGGGCGTCCGCCGGCACCCCCCTCAGCAACAACAGCACCAGGAGGTCGCCACCGGCGCAAAAGGTCATAAACCAGCCAAAACTGGCTAGCCTATGCATACCAGTAAACGATCCCGCCAAAGCCGGAAGCAGCCCGACCAAAAATCCGGGCATTACCGCGCCGAGCCGATAGGACCTTGCGGTAATAGGAACCAGACAATGGGCAAAGGGGGTCATGGTTTTCCACTGGAAACCCATACAGACAGATCGGAGACCCCTGCCGCTGAATACCCCCCAAGATAAGGCAT
>CAWUOE010000096.1:0-10395 GCA_963923355.1 uncultured Gemmataceae bacterium
AACCGCAGGCCAACGCGACCCAACGCGGGATCCCCTTCTTTTCAACCATCGCATCAGTTGCCAGAAGGACACCCACCACAAAGACCCAACTGAAAACCAAACCTGTCAACGACATGTACTGGCCCAATGCCAGCACGGATAGGGTGAAGGCAAGCAGGACCCCCCAACCAGGAGTGCCGCGAGAGACGCGCCAAGCCAAAGCCCCGACCGACACAGAAACGAGAACCGCCTTCAAACCAACCAACCCGGAGGGACCAAAAAAGCGGTAGGAGGCAAACAACAGCCCATCCATGAGCCAGGAATCAGCAAAATTTCCATGAGCGAAGAGCGTGCGCCCACTCACCAAATGGACCCAAATTTCCGGAGAACGGGCCGGAAATGCGGCCAAAAGGAAAGCCAGAAGGCCGGCAAAAGCGATGGCAAACGCAGTGAAAGCCATTTTCTGGAATGGCTTTCCACCTCCAGCTTCCGGGAGAGATCCGCCGCTCATGAATCTTGCCTTGTTGGTTGAAACGCAGGTCGGTTGCTCGAAAATTCAAATGTCCCTCAACCATCGTAACCGCTTGGCCCGCGGGAAAAGCTGGAGAGAGAAGGATGGATTTTGATTTGACCGCTTGGCCTGAAATTTGAGTTTGGCTCGAGCCCAAAAAGATGAATTTTGTTAATGGAACCCGGCAGGAAATCAGCTGAGCATAATAATAGTCTGAACTACAATATATCAAAATATAAATAACTTGTACCCGGGCAAGCCGGGCAAATTCAATTGCCTTTTATTACGGAATATTTATCAAAATAAACCTTCTTTGTATTAGACTTCATTATTTAAAAACCACATTTCATTAATTTTCTTGACTGAAGCCTACCCGTTTGCGAAAAGATTAATTGGGCTTAATCAGCCTGGTTTCCTCCATCGTTCAGTTATTCAGGAGTGCCTATGATTCGTTTCCTCTCCGGGCGGGATCGGCGTGGTTTCACGCTGATTGAACTGCTCGTGGTTATCGCCATCATCGCCGTACTGGTCGGCCTGCTGGTTCCCGCCGTGCAGAAGGTGCGCGAGGCGGCCAACCGCATGTCCAGCTCCAACAACCTCAAGCAGATCGGCATCGCCCTGCACAACTGCCACGATGCCAACAACAAGCTGCCCACCGTGCATGGTTGCTTCCCCACCACAGGCAATGGTGATGACTGGAACAACCGCCGCATTCCGGCAGCCTTCGGTACCCAGCAGTATTTCCTGCTTCCCTTTATCGAGCAGGACAACCTCTACAAGTCCCCCGAGGTCAACAACAATGGCAGAGACTCCTCGCAGTCTTGGCGTTTGACCAAGTCGGTCAAGACTTACATGGCCCCCAACGACTCAAGCCTTCCGGCTGACGGCCTGACCTGGGGTGGCCGCGGTGCCACCAGTTATTCGGCCAACTGGCACGCCTTTGGCGGTGGTTGGGGTGAAGACTGGCAGATCGGCGGCAAGGCCCGTATCCCGGCCTCCTTCCCCGACGGCACCTCCAACACCATTGGTTATGTCGAGCGCCCCGCGATCTGCGGCGACCCATCGGCACCCACCGGCACAGGCTATGTGGAGCGCATTTGGGGTGAGGACGGCCAGAACGCCGGCCCCATTGCCCAGAAGTACACCGCCAACGTGTGGTTCACCCCCATGTACCATGCCTCCATCCCTGGCGGGTACGATCCCACTCCCCCCGCCAACTACCCAACCGCCTACTTCACCTCCCCGCAAATCCAGCCCGGACCCAAGGTGTGCGACCCCACCCGGTTGCAGACCCTCTCCGGTGGTGTGATGCAGGCGGTGATGATGGACGGATCTGTGAAAGCCATCAACGCTTCGATCTCGGTTGTTACCCTTGGCCGCGCCTTCATGCGCAACGATGACCTGCCCATGGGTAGCGACTGGTAATTCCAGGCCTTCAATAGAACTTCCAACCGAAGAGCCCCGGTCGAAAAGGCCGGGGCTCTTCCTTTTTCTGTGTGGCCCATTGCGCACTCATATTTTCATTCATTAATTCTATATCTGAAATAAAAATGAATAGACAATGGTGTTTTTTAATTAATACTAATAAATAAAGAAAGTATTTAAATAAACCAAATTGAGTTGACTAGCGATCAAAAGATTGCCAAGAAAGATAGTGGTACTCTTTCTTCGTTTCTTTCTCCCAAGGAGGGATTTCATGATCCGTTTCCTCTCCGGGCGGGATCGGCGTGGTTTCACGCTGATTGAACTGCTCGTGGTTATCGCCATCATCGCCGTACTGGTCGGCCTGCTGGTTCCCGCCGTGCAGAAGGTGCGCGAGGCGGCCAACCGCATGTCCAGCTCCAACAACCTCAAGCAGATCGGCATCGCCCTGCACAACTGCCACGATGCCAACAACAAGCTGCCCACCACCCACGGATGCTTCCCCACCACCGGTAACGGTGATGACTGGAACAACAAGCGCATTCCTTCAGCCTTCGGCACCCAGCAGTACTTCCTGCTGCCGTTCATTGAGCAGGACAACCTGTTCAAATCGCCTCAGGTGAATGCCAACGGTGGTCAGCCTTCCCACTCCTGGAATCTGAACACCCCTGTCAAAACCTACATGGCCCCCAACGACTCCAGCCTGCCGGCTGACGGTTTGACCTGGGGTGGTCGCGGCGCGACCAGCTATTCCTCCAACTGGCATGCCTTCGGCGGTGGCTGGGGCGAGGACTGGCAGATCGGCGGCAAGGCCCGTATCCCGGCCTCCTTCCCCGACGGCACCTCCAACACCATTGGTTATGTCGAGCGCCCCGCGATCTGCGGCGACCCATCGGCACCCACCGGCACAGGCTATGTGGAGCGCATTTGGGGTGAGGACGGCCAGAACGCCGGCCCCATTGCCCAGAAGTACACCGCCAACGTGTGGTTCACCCCCATGTACCATGCCTCCATCCCTGGCGGGTACGATCCCACTCCCCCCGCCAACTACCCAACCGCCTACTTCACCTCCCCGCAAATCCAGCCCGGACCCAAGGTGTGCGACCCCACCCGGTTGCAGACCCTCTCCGGTGGTGTGATGCAGGCGGTGATGATGGACGGATCTGTGAAAGCCATCAACGCTTCGATCTCGGTTGTTACCCTTGGCCGCGCCTTCATGCGCAACGATGACATGCCCATGGGAAGCGACTGGTAATAGCCAGAGAGATATCAACCCCTATATTCCCCGAAGGCATTCTTCGGGGAATTTTTTTTACCCATGGCAGACATTGCCCCGTGACCTACAATTTGAAAGTACTAGTCGTTAAGTCCTTACCAGTTTCCATTATCCATCCACTCTGGATGAGATCATGAGGAGTCTCTGATGAAGAACATTCTTCGCATTTGCGGTCTTTTTGGCGTGATTGGCGCCATGGCTGTCGTTGGTTGCTCCGGTGGCAATCCGAATGCACCAGCGAATTTCTCCGGCAAAGTTACCTACAAAGGCCAACCTGTCGGGGGTGGGACCGTGAAGTTGGAAAAAGACGGTGCTGTGGAAGGCTCCAAAGCATCGATGAATTTGAATCCTGATGGATCCTTCAACGGGACCGACCTGCCTGAAGGCGAATTCTCGGTAATGATTGAAACCGACAGTGCCAAAGGCAACACCCCCACCACTTACGGTGCCAACAAAGGCAAAAAAATGGCATCCAGTCCCATCCCCCAATCGGCCAATGTGGTCAAAGCGACTTACACCGAGATCCCCAAGAAGTACGGCAAAAAAGAATCCTCCGGGCTGAAGGTGACCCTGAAGCGGGGCAAGAATGAGCAGAACTTTGACCTGACCGACTGACCCCCGGATGGTTCCCAAAGGCATGGCGGCCTGGAATCCCGTCCAAACCGACGGGGCCAGGCCGTTTGCTTTGGCACCTTCCTATTTGAAAACCAGAGCCAAAACCCGGGCGTAGAACCATGGGAACCTTTCACCACGGCGGAACCGCCTGATGACCTATCCCTCCGATGGCCCAGCCAGACCTGTGACCACCAGTCGGCCGCCTTTTCGCATGGCTGTGTGGATCGTCGGAGGCTTGATGGCGTGCGGAGTTCTTGGTTACGGCTGGTTCGAATATCAATGGCGGCAGGCCCTGAAGGAACTGGCCAACAGCAAACCCCGGGAAGCCAAGGCCCGACTGTTGTGGTGTGAAAAACTGTGGCCACGCAGCACCGAGGTGCAGCGAATGCTGGCTCGGGCATCCCGCCTGGCCCGTGAACCCGGAGAAGCGGAAAAACGCCTGCAGGCCGCCCAGAAACTGGCTGGTGGCGCAACCGACCGATTGCAACTGGAATACTTGCTTCTGAGGCTGACCACCGGCGACACGGATGAGCCAGCGGTCGCCCTGGCGACTTACCTGGCCGATGGGGATCCAGAATCTCCCGCCATTTTGGAAACCCTTGCCGCGGCCTATATCCGCGATTTGCGATACGGCCCGGCCTACAGCACCCTGGTTCGTTGGATCGAGTTGGTTCCGGACCAGGCCACACCCTACTTTTGGCGGGGCTGGGTGCTGGAGCGGCTGAATCAGGCCAAAGGGGCGATGGAAGACTATCGCAAGGCGTTGGAACTGGATCCGGACATGTTCAATGCGCGGATCCGGGTGGCCGAAATGCTGTTGGAAGATAAACGCCCCGATGAGGCGCTGCCGCATCTGGAATACCTGCTTCGCCAAAAACCGGACAATGCGCAGGTGATGGCGAGGCTAGGTCAGTGCCGGTATCTGGAAGGCAAACCGGAGGAGGCCAGGCCCCTGCTTGAGAAGGCGCGGGAAAGCCTGCCAGATGACGGCCCGCTGCTTTTGCACCTGGCTAAACTGGATGTGGAAAGCGGGCAGGCGGAACCAGCCGTTGAACTGCTGAACCGCCTTCTGAAACGGGACCCCGGAGACACAGAGGCTCGGTTTTTGCTGGTGAGCGCCCTGCGACTGGGGGGCAAACGGGTGGAGGCGGAGGCGGAGCTGAAGGAATATGAGCGCCAAAACCAGATGCTGAAAGCAGCCAACGACCTGCTCCAGAATGAAGCACGCACCCCCTCGACCGACGCGGACTCGGTGGCGAAAATCGGCAAGATGCTGCTGGAACTGGGCCAGGAACCCCAGGCGTTGTACTGGCTGGACAAGGCGCTGGAGCGGGACCCGCAATGCCAACTGGCCCACACCAGCCTGGCGGAGCATTTCAACAAAAAAGGGGACGCGGCCAGGGCCGCTTTCCACCAAAAACAGGTCCAAGCCGGATCCAGAAGCCCCTGAGGGCTGGGAGCAAGATATGACCGTTATTTCCTGGCGGAAAAATCTTTTTTTGATGCTTTCCGGGCTTATGGTCTGCCTTTGCCCGCTTTCCGGGTGTGGAAGCAGGGCCCCGGAGGCCAAACCTGCCACGATTGAAAAATCCACCAAAAAAGAAGCAGCCGTCAGCGGGCCGGATCCCCTGCCCAAGGGGCCGCTTTTTGAAGATGTGACCCAGTCCACCGGGATCCAAAGCGTCTACGACAACGGCGAGGAAGTGAAACCGCCGCACCTGAGCATTCTGGAATCTTTGGGTGGGGGATTGGCCGAACTGGATTTTGACGGGGACGGCCTTCTGGACCTGTATTTCCCAGGTGGTGGTCATTTTGGTGGCACGGACAATCGGGACATTTTGGGCCGGACCGGGAAGTTGTACCGGAATCTTGGCGGCTTCAAATTTGAAGATGTGACGGAAAAGTCGGGCCTGGGCAAGCTAGCTGGCGGGGCACCCTGGTTTTACAGCCATGCGGCGGCCGCCTGCGATTATGACAAGGACGGCTGGGTGGACCTGCTGGTGACGGGATGGCGGCAGGTGGCCCTACTGCACAACGAAAGCGACGGCAAGGGCGGACGCAAGTTCACCGATGTGACCGGTCCAGCGGGTATGGGACAAGGTGTCACCTGGGCCACCAGCGCCGCCTGGGCCGACCTGGACGGGGACGGCCTGCCCGACCTTTATGTTTGCCAGTATGTGGACTGGTCCTTCGCCAAGAACCCACCGTGCAACTATGACGGCAAGACACCCGATGTGTGCCCGCCCAAAAACTTTTTCGGTCTGCGGCACCTGGTTTATCACAACCTGGGAGGTGGAAAATTTATCGAGGTGGGGAAGGAAGCCGGACTGCCCGAAGGCGGCGACCGAGGCAAGGGGCTGGGTGTGGTTGCCGCGGATGTGAATGGTGACGGCAAAGCGGACATTTATGTGGGGAACGACACGGTGGACAACTACCTGTACGTGAACCGATCCACCCCGGGCAAAATCAAGCTGGAAGAGCTGGGGGTGATCGCCGGGGTGGCCCGGGACGGGAATGGCTCGGCCAACGGAAGCATGGGTGTGGACATGGGGGACCTGGACGGCAGCGGATTGCCCGCCATCTGGGTGACGAATTACGAAAATGAATTGCATGCCCTGTACCGCAACCTGTCCAAAAACAAGGAGGCCTCGTTCCTGTTCCAGACACCGGGTTCGGGCATCGCGGCGATCGGCCAGAAATTCGTGGGCTGGGGGACCGGCTTTGTGGACATCGACCACCACGGCTACGAGGACCTGGTGGTGGTGAACGGTCATGCCATCCGATTCCCCACCACAACAGGCAGGAAACAGAAACCAGTGCTGCTGCGCAATATTGCCGGGAAATTCAAAGTGATGACGGACCGGGGTGGCGGCTATTTTTCCTCGGACCACCTGTCGCGTGGGATGTGCATTGGCGACTTGGACAATGACGGGGCGATGGACCTGGTGGTGGCCAACATGAATGAGCCGGCCGCGGTGCTGAAAAACGTCGCCTGCGGTGGCAATGGCACCCATTGGGCCGGGTTCACCCTGACGAAACCCGACAAGGGCGATGTGACGGGCGCGCGCCTTGAGCTTGTGGCTGGTGGCAGGTCACAATTCCGCTTTGCCAAGGGAGGTGGCAGCTATGCCAGCTCACCGGACCGGCGTCTGGTCGTGGGTCTCGGGGCCGGGGACAAGATCGAGCGGGTGACCGTGCGCTGGCCTGACGGCAAAGAGGAGAGCTTTGCGGGCGCTGGTGTTGACCGGTACCACAAGCTGACGCAGGGAACGGGCAAGGCCGAGTGAAGGAGTTGCTTTTCCAACCAAGGGGCCCTGGCCCGCAAGGAGGCCCCGTTAACAGGCCGACCTGCTAACCTGTTGCCATGATCTCAAAAGTGGGGGGCCTTGGCCCCCACTTTTGTGTTGACACTTCGAGAACTCACGAAGTATTGTCAGGCGCATGGTGAAGGCGCAGCCAATTCCCGAAGCCCGATTGCGCCAGGCAGCCGAGTGCCTGAAGGTGCTGGCGCACCCCGCCCGTTTGAGGATGGTGGAAATCATCCTCCGGGGCCCCATCACCGTCGGAGAACTTGCCGAGGCCTGCCATCTAACGGTTCCGGTCACCTCGGGCCATTTGCGCCTGCTTGAGCGCTGCGGCCTCTTGAACGCGACGCGTGAAGGCAGGCACCGTTATTACTCACCGGCACGGCCCTGTCTGGCCGGATTGATCGACTGTGTCCGCCACGCCTTTTAGCAACCCTTGGAGAGATGCCATGAGAAAGCTGCTTGCCGGAATACCCCTGCTTCTGCTGGGAACGGCCTTCGCCGCCGAGTACACCAAGCTGACACCGCCACAAATTCTGGCAGAAGTCCAGGCGGGCAAAGCGGTGCTGGTGGATGTTCGCGAGGAAGTGGAATGGGACGAAGGGCATCTGAAATTAGCCAAATCACTGCCCCTGAGCTCCCTGGAGGGGGCCAATGCTAAGAACCGGGCGACCGCCACCAAGGACCTGCCGAAGGACAAAACCGTGTTTTTGCACTGCAAATCCGGGGTGCGATGCCTGAAGGCCGCGAACATCCTGGAAAAGGACGGTTTGAAGGTTTACGCCATCAAGACGCCCTACCCCACCCTGGAAAAGACATTCGGCAAGGCCCCGGCCACTGCCGGAAAACCCTGAGATCCACGCCGGGAGACGGTTGATGAAACTGGTGATTGTGGGCGGCGTGGCGGGTGGAGCCTCGGCGGCAGCCCGGGCCCGGCGGTTGGATGAAGCGGCGGAGATCGTGATCCTGGAGCGGGGACCGGACCTGTCGTTTGCCAACTGCGGGCTCCCGTATTATCTGGGCGGAGAAATCCAGCAGCGATCCAAGCTGCTGGTGACCCCGCTTGAACGCCTGAAGGTCCGTTACAAACTGGACGCACGCCCGCATGCGGAGGTGACACGGATCGACCGCGCCGCCAAGCGGGTGCTTGTGCGTGACCGGACATCCGGGCGGGAATATGCGGAAAGCTACGACAAGCTGATCCTTTCGCCCGGGGCGAAGCCCAGAGTGCCGGGGATTCCAGGCGGCAACCTGCCGGGTATCTTCACCCTGCGCACGCTGGAGGATACCGACAGGATCTTCGCTCGCCTGAAGGATGTGAAGCATGCGGTTCTGATGGGGGGCGGTTTCATCTCGCTGGAGGTGGCAGAAAACCTAGCACACCGCGGCATCGGCGTGACTGTGGTGGAAAGGAACCACCAGTTGCTGATGCCATTCGACCCAGAAATGACCACCCCCTTGGTGAAAGCCCTGCGCAACAAGGGGGTGGGGCTTATCCTTGGGGGAACTGTCAACCGCATCACCTCGCTGGATGGAGGGAAACTGAGGGCGCATCTGGCGGATGGAAGGGAGTTGGACGCGGACCTGGTTTTGGCCGGGATCGGCGTGGAACCTGAAAGCCAATTGGCCGCGGAAGCCGGATTGGAGCTGGGCCTTCGCGGCGCGATCCGCGTGAACCGACACATGCAAACCTCCGATCCCGACATTTACGCCGCCGGGGATGTGGTGGAAGTTTCGGACCCGATCAGTGGACAGAACCTGGTGGTGCCGCTGGGCGGGCCCGCCAACCGGCAGGGGCGGATCGCCGCGGACCATCTCTTTGGACGATCGACCACCTACCGCGGCACTCAGGGGACCGCCATCCTGCGATTGTTTGACCTGACGGCCGCCTGCACGGGGGCATCGGAAAAGGTGCTGAAGCGGGCCGGCATGGCCTATCGCGCCGCCTACCTGCACCCCAACAACCATGCCGGTTATTTTCCGGGTGCCAAGGCGATGTGCCTGAAGGTCTTGTTTGATCCCCGGGACGGCAAGCTGCTTGGCGCACAGGCGGTGGGGGGTGAGGGTGTGGACAAACGGATCGACGTGCTGGCCATGGCCATCCAGGGCAGGATGACGGTGTATGACCTGGAGGAGGCGGAGCTTTGCTACGCCCCGCCCTACGGATCGGCCAAGGACCCGGTGAATATGGCCGGGTTCATCTGCGCCGGAATCTTGCGGGGTGATCAGCCCCAAGTGACCGTGGGGGAACTGGAGGAGCAACGGCGAAGTGGAAGCATCGCAGCGGTGGTGGATGTACGGGGTGAGGATGAATTCGCCCGAGGGCACCTGCCCGGTGCGATCAACATCCCGGTGGATGAGCTGCGGGGAAGGCTGGGCGATGTGCCACCGGGGCGGGTGGCGGTGAACTGTCAGGTTGGGATGAGGGGTTACCTGGCCACCAGGATTTTGCTGGCGGCCGGACGCGATGTGGTGAACCTTTCCGGAGGTTACCTGGCTTGGGAAATGTTCGAGGGAGCGCGGGCAGCAGCCTAGGGCAGCCTGGAACCACCACCCCATGCAGTATTTTCTGGAACACCTGGCGACCTGTGTCTCGGCCATCTCGGGAGTGCTTTCAGCCCGGGGCAAGCGGGTGGACCTGTTCGGCGTGGTGGTGCTGGCCCTGGTGACGGCACTGGGTGGTGGAACCCTGCGGGATACCATCCTGGATTTGAGGCCGGTTTTTTGGGTGGATGATTCCAGTTATGTGGTGACCGCAGCCGGTTGCGCACTGATCACCTTTTTCATCGCGCGTTTTTGGACCGGCCTGTCACCCGTTGCGGACAGCGGACTGCAACTGGCCGACGCCGCCAGCCTGGCCCTGTTCACCCTGGTGGGCACCGAGAAAACGATGGCAGCCGGAGTGCCCCCAGTGGTTGGGGTGGCCATGGGTGTGATCACCGGCACGGCTGGAGGGATGATACGAGACACCCTGCTGGGTGAGATCCCGATGGTTTTCCGGCGGCAGATCTACCTCTACGCCACCGCCTCGCTGGCCGGGGCGACCCTGTATGTGGGGCTGCGCGGTCATCTGGAAAGCAACCTGCTGCGATTGTTGACCATTTGCATGGTTTTTGGCCTGCGTCTGGCGGCGATCTGGTGGAAGATTTACCTCCCGGCATTTGAGCCAAAAGGGAACATCCACCAGGGTTGACCCGCAGGGATGTCGCGCCTGTGGCCGACCTTTCCCACGACTTTTCACCAATCTTTCATCTCTAGGGGTGAGCGCGGGTTATCATAAGGTGCCA
>CAWUOE010000097.1:0-10214 GCA_963923355.1 uncultured Gemmataceae bacterium
ACCTGGTACAGGTGCTCCACCACCTCCTCGCGCAGGGAGGCCGGGGCCTCCCCCAGGCCGTCCAACAGCGCGGGCATCCCCTCGCGCCGCCCGCCCCGCACCAGGGCCCAGGCAGCCTGGAGCCGCACCCGTGAATGGTCGTCGTCCAGCAGCGGCACCACGCGGTCGGCCCAGTCAGGGTCGCTACCCAACGCGGCGGCGGCCAGAGCACGGCGATGCGAGGCACGGTCCGCCAGCGCGCCGGCCAGGACAGGCAGGCCCAGGCCCGCGGCCCGCATGCGCCTCAATTCGCCCGCCAGCGTGTCGAACAAGGCGGACTCGTCGGGACCAAGCTGGCCCGCGGCACCCAGGAGTGCCTCCACGGCCATGGGCTCACGGTAACGCTCCAACAAGCGCCCCAGCGCGGACACCAGTTGGGGGGAACGCCCGCGCCGGATCATCTGGGCACACTCACCCGCCCGCCGGGCCACCTCCGGATCTTCGCTGGCCAGTGCCTTTTCCAGAAGCTTCAGTCCGGGAAGCCCGCCAGCCTGGAGGACCCGCTCGGCGTTTTGCCGACTGACGAAATCATCGGCTGCCAAATCGGTCAGCGCGGCATCGAGCTTTTCAGGTGGTTCCTGGTGGCCCAAGTGATTCAGGTACGCCAGCGCGGCCTTGGGGTTGTCCGCCAGGCCCAGTGCCACCAGCAGGTTGTCGCCTTCCTTCTCACGGTTGGAAGGCCCCTCCCGCCACGGGCCGGCCAGATCCGGTGCACGCAACTCGGCCGCACCCGGCGGAGCAGGAACAAACCACGCCCACCCGGAGACGGCGCAAAGCCCAGCCACAATCACCGACAGCCCGGCGCGGCGGACAAGGTGATGACTGGAGTGTCGCATGGCTTTCCCTGCCCGACAGGATGCTGGAACGGTTGAAAAGGGATCGCGCCCGGGCCACTGGGCACAGATCCTTATCTTACCGATTCGGCCGGTCCCCTGCTCCCCGGGCAGGTTAGCTTTTGCTAGAAACCCTGCTAGACTCAGCACCTCCGGAGAATCGTCCATGCCACCATGCCTGCCGCTGGCCCTTTTGGCCTTGGTCGCCAGCCAGCAACCCGATGCTTTCACCCCCCGGATCGACCAGATCCCCGAGCGGCATCGCGGGGCCGACGGCAAGTACCAGCCGGCCCGTGCCAAGCTGACCATCCCCGAGGTGGCCCGCGACCGGGTCATCTGTTTCTGCCTGTACACCACCCACCGCGGGGTGCTGAAAATCAACGCCCAGCTTTATCCGCTGAAGACCGGGGAAAGCCGGTCGGTGAAACTGGAAGTGGATCGCGGCGACGGTTTCCGCGAGACGGCGACCGGCGAGGTGGACACCGAAAGCTGGAGCCATGTCTTCCGCTTGGAAAAGTGGGACGACACCCGCCCGGCCACCTACCGTGTCAGTCATCCCGGGGGCGCCACCTTCACCGGCACCATCCGTGCCAATCCGGTGGGCAGGAAGGAGGTGGTGGTCGGCAACCTGTCGTGCAACTCCAACCTCGACCGCAACGACAGGCCCGACCTGATCGCCAACCTGAAGGCGCTCGACCCCGACCTGCTGTTCTTCGCCGGGGACCAGAGCTACGACCACAAGGAGCACCTGGCGGCCTGGCTGTTGTTCGGCCGGCAGTTTGGCGACATCATCCGCGATCGGCCCACCGTGACCATCCCCGATGACCACGATGTGGGACATCCCAATGTCTGGGGTGCCGGCGGCAAGAAGTCGCTGCATCCCAATGGCGCCGATGGCGGCTACATGATGCCCGCCGCCTACGTGAACATGGTGCAGCGCCAGCAGTGTGGCCACCTGCCCGATCCGGTGGACTCCGCACCCGTGGCCCAGGGAATCGGCGTCTATTTCACCGCGCTGAATGTGGGCGGCATTGATTTCGCCATTTTGGAGGACCGCAAGTGGAAACCGGGCCCGCTGGGTCTGGTGAATGTGCGCGGGCCACGGCCCGACCATGTGACCGACCCGGCGCTTGACCCCAAAAGCCTGGATGTGCCGGAGGCCACCCTGCTGGGCGACCGGCAACTGCGCTTCCTGTCCGGCTGGGCCAAAGACTGGCGTGGCACCACCATGAAGTGCGTGCTGAGCCAGAGCCCGTTCTGTGGTGCGGCCCACCTGCATGGCCCGCGCCAGGACCGGGTGATCGCCGATTTGGACTGCAACGGCTGGCCGCAGTCGGGCCGTGACGCGGCACTGCGGGAGATCCGCAAGGGCTTCGCCTTCATGATGTCGGGTGACCAGCACCTGGCCACGGTTGTGCGCCACGGCGTGAACGAGTGGGGTGACAGCGGCTGGCAATTCACCAGCCCCAGCATCTGGAACCTGTACGGACGATCTTGGGCGCCGCTGGAGAAAAACACCCGTCCATTCGCGGGCAGCCCGCTGCCCAACGCCGGTGACTATCTGGATGGCCTGGGCAACCGCATCACCATGGCCGCCTACGCCAACCCATCCCCCGCCAATCACCAGGCGGCCGGATTCGGCCTGGTGCGCTTCAACAAGGCCACCCGGCAGATCACCATGGAGTGCTGGCCCCGGTTCGTGGATGTCACCCGGCCGGGGGCCACCCAATTCGCCGGCTGGCCCCTCACCATCACGCAGGAGGACAACTATGGTCGTCAGGCCCTGGCCTGGTTGCCCACCCTCGAGACCGGTTTCACCGATCCAGTCGTGCAGGTGACCGACGAAACCACCGGCGAGGTGGTCTACACGCTGCGCATCCGGGGCTCCACCTGGCAGCCCAAGGCGTTTCGCGCCGGGCCGCACACGCTGCGCGTGGAGGGTCCTGATGGAAAGGCAATGGAATTCAAGGGTGTGGTGGCGACGCTGAAGGAGAATAAAAGCGTCTTGAAAATAGTCGATTAAAATGAAAGTGCTTCACGGCACCCAGTCTGGGAACAATTCTCCCGGCCGGTTGGTTGGGCGGGTTGTCTCGGCTGGCAGCAAAGCCTCCAGCGTGGACAGGTGGTCGGCGTCCTCGGGCTTCTTGTCGTGCCGCCAGCGGGCGATGCGGGGGAAGCGCAGCGCGATGCCCGATTTGTGCCGGGTGGACCGCTGGATGCCCTCAAAGGCTAGTTCAAACACCAGCAATGGTTCCACCGTGCGGCCGGCTCCGAACTTCTCGCGGGTGTGCGCGCGGGCGAACTTGTCCACCTGAACCAGCTCTGCATCGGTCAGGCCGCTGTAGGCCTTGGCGATGGTGACCAGCTTCCCCTCGTGCCACACCGCGAAGGTGTAATCGGTCAACAGGCTGGCCCGCCGGCCACGGCCCCGCTGGGCGGCAACCAGCACCGCATCCACCTGGAACGGATCGATCTTCCACTTCCACCAGTCGCCCCGCGCCCGGCCATCGCGGTAGGGAGAACCTTGCCGCTTGAGCATCAGCCCCTCGGTGCCGTGCCGGCGGCTTTGCTGCCGCAACTGCCGCCACAGCGCCCAATCCCCGTCCAAAATGGGTGAAAGACGCAAACCCGGCTCGCGCAGTTCAGCCAGCAGTGACTCCGCCACCCGGCGACGGCCTGTCAACGGCCGGTCACGCAGGTCTTGGCCGTCCAGTTCCATGCAGTCGTACACTTGGAAGGTGACCGGCAATTCGGCCAGCAGCTTGCGGCTCACCGATTTGCGCCCGATCCGCTTCTGCAACTGGCCGAAGGGCCGGGGCCAGGCCTCGCCGGGGAACCACTGCAGCAATTCCCCATCCAACACCGCCTGCCGGGGCAGGCGATCGAGGGCACGGGCCACTTCGGGGTAACGGTCTGTGACCAGTTCCTCGCCCCGGGTCCACAGGTGGGTCTGGCCGGCCCGTCGTATCGCCTGGGCACGGATACCGTCCCATTTCCATTCGGCCTGCCATTCTGTTGCAGGTCCCAGGTCAGCCGGATCACCCTCCACCGGTGAGGCGAGAAAAAACGGATAGGGCCGGCTGGTGTCCTGCTGGCCCTCCGTCAGGGCGAGCGATTTGTACCAACCGGGGGTGGGCTGCCAATCACCCATCAGCCGGTGGGTGATCACGCCCAGCGGTTGGCCCAGGGCATTCGCAAGACCCCGGGCGACCAGTTGGCGCGATACCCCCACCCGGAAACCTCCGGTGATCAACTTGTTCCAGACAAAGCGACCGGTTTGGTCCAAACTGGCCCAGGCATGGATCAGCGTCTGGCGCTTGGACTCATCCTCCATGCGCGCCATGGGCAGCAGGCGCTCCTCCACCCAGCGGTGCAGCGGATCGGTTTGCCCGGCCAATACACCGGGCACCAGCAGGGCAATCGTTTCCGCCAGGTCGCCCACGGCCGACTGGCATTCGTCCAACAGCCATGGCTCGATGCCCGCCGCCCGGGATGCCCATTCCATCAGCCGGGCGCGCGGCACGACGCTTTTGGGGCGACGACCCACCAGAAAATGCGCGGCCCACGCGGCATCGGCCGGATCGGCCTGCTGGAAGTAGCGGGTGAGGGCCACCAGCTTGTCGCTGGTGCGGGTTGTCTCGTCCAGCTCGGTGAACAGCCGGCAAAAGGCGATCATTCCGCCTCCCCGGGAACCTCGTCCACGGTGGAGGTTGCGTCAGCCCGTTCCCCCTCCCACGGCGTGGAGAGGGCCCTGGCATCCAGCCCACGCTCGCGCAGATAGCGGGTGAGAATGGCCGTGGATCCATGCGTGGCCAGCACCGTGCTGGCGCCAGTCGCCTCGATGGCACCCAGAAGGCCCGGCCAGTCGGCATGATCGCTGACCACAAAACCGCGGTCCGCGGCGCCGCGCCGGCGTGTGCCACGCAGCATCATCCAGCCGGAGGCGAACGCGGTGGAGACTTCACCAAACCGGTTCAGCCAGGGTGTGCCTTGCGCCGAAGGAGGGGCCAGCACCAGCGCGCCTTTCCATCCGTTTTCCGGAACACCATCTGCAAGCGATCGGGTGTGCGGCAGGGAAACGCCGGCCTCGCGGTAAGCCCGGGTCAGCTTGTGAGTGGCCCCGTGCTCGACAATGGGACCAGGGCCATCGACCAGACCCGCCAGCAATCGCTGCGCCTTCCCAAGCGCATAACCCAACAGCACCGCCACACGTCCCTCGGCCGCCGAGCGGTGCCACCACTCCAGAATCTGGCGCCCAACCACCTCGGGCTCGGGCCAGCGGTAGACCGGCATGCCGAAAGTGCATTCCGTGATGAAGGTATGGCAGCGGACCGGCTCAAATGGAATGCAGGTGGGATCGGCGATGGTCTTGTAGTCGCCGCTGGCCACCCAGACCTGCCCCCGGTGCTCCACCCGCACCTGGGCAGAACCCAGAATATGCCCGGCGGGGTGAAGCGACACCGTCACCGGCCCCATGCGGACTTTTTCCCCCGGCCGCAACGTCTGGATAACCGCCGATTCTCCCAGCCTGGCGCGCAGCACGGTCAGGCCATCGGCCAGCGCCAGGTACGAGCCGCTGCCCGCGCGGGCGTGGTCGGCATGTGCGTGGGTGATGATGGCCCGCGGCACCGGCCGCCACGGATCGATGGTAAAATCCCCCAGCGGGCAATGGAGCCCCTCGGTGGTGACGGCCAGGAGGTCTTCGGACAGGTTCATGGATGCGGTGATCAAACTCCCTGACCACATCCTAGGTGGTTCGGGCCATTGGGACCTCCACCTCCCCGACCTTGGCGCCACCCGGGCGCTGGGTGAGGCCATCGGCCGCGTGGCTGAGGGCGGGTGGGTGGTGGCGTTGGTGGGCGAGTTGGGTGCCGGCAAAACCTCGCTGGTGCAGGGGCTGGCCAAGGGGCTGGCAGTTCCAGATCCCGGTCAGGTGACCAGCCCCACTTTCACGCTGCTGATGGAGCACCACGGCCGGCTGCCACTGTTCCACGCCGATGGCTACCGTTTGAAAACACCGTGGGAATGGGTCGATTTGGGAGGGGATGAGGCGCTGGCCTCCGGCGGCGTGGTGTGCATTGAATGGCCCGACCGGCTGGGGCAATTCCTGCCCGGCCATCGACTGCAGATCTCCCTGGCGCATGCCCCTGGCGGAGGAAGAACGGCACACCTGGAGTGGTTGACCTAGGCAAACAGTTCCCGGATGACACGGCCGTTGTCAATCGCCGAAACCTCGCGCCCGAGGTGATCGGTGAGCCGCATGCCCGGGTCCATCCCCAGCGCGTGGTAGAGCGTCCCAGCCAGATCCTCGGGGCTGCATGGCAGTTCCACCGCGTGTGACGCGTCCTTGTTGGAAGCGCCCAGCAGCCCGCCCCGGGCCACGCCGCCACCGGCAAACAGGCCGGGGAACAGGAAGCTCCAGTGGTCACGCCCCCATTCGCCGTTTGCCTTCGGCGTGCGGCCCATCTCGCCCAGCGCCACCACCAGCGTGTCCTCGAGCAGGCCGCGGGCCTCGAGGTCACTGATCAGTGCCGAGGCCCCCTGGTCGAAGGTAGGCAAAAGGTGCTTGTGCACATCGGCGGTGTTGCGGTGCGAGTCCCATGAGTAACCGTCAACGCAATCGTAATGCACCGTCACGAAACGGGCGCCGGCCTCCACCAGCCGGCGGGCCATCAGGCACGATTGGCCGAACAGGTGGCGGCCGTAACGGTCACGCAGGCGGCTGTCCTCGGCACGGATGTCCAGGGCCTGGCGGGCCCGGCCACTGGTCAACAGCGCCAACGCCTTGCCCTGGAACGAATCCACCTCGCGCGCCAGGCGCTCATCGGCAGTCCTGCGGGCCGCGTCGAACTTCTCCAAAAGGCCGGTGCGGCCCCGCACGCGCTCGGGTGCGCCCCCCTCGGGTGACTGCAGGCCATCAATCTGGAAGGTCAGCTCGCCGTCGTCACAGTCGCGCCAATAGGGGTTGTCCTGGACATCTCGCTTGTCCACTGCGGTGGTGAGCGGGTTGTGGGCGCGGCCCAGCCAGCCGGCGTGCTCGCCCGGTCGGCGGTACTGGCCCGCCTCCTGCAGCCTGCCCAGGCTGTTGGGGAGCACAAAATAGCGACCCAGCTCATCCGCTTGGCCATTCGAGGCCCGGCTCTGGGTGTATTCCAACACCGAGCCGATGGAGGGCCAATCGTGTTGGGTGGGATTGAAACCACCGCCGATGGGCACATGCCAGCGCTTGCCGGTCTGCAGGTAATGGGCGCCACCGGAGTGGTCGTTCCAACTGTGGCCCAGGGTGCGGAGGATGGTGTAGCGGTCGGATAGCGCCGCCAGCCGGGGGAGATGCTCGCAGATGCGCAAACCCGGGGTGCGGGAGCCGATCGGCTTGTAAGGCCCGCGGATCCGGTCGGGCGCATCGGGTTTCATGTCAAAGGTTTCCAGTTGGCTGGGGCCGCCAAACAGGAACAGGAAGATCACATTCTTGGCGCGGGGCCCGGCGTCCGGTGAGGCAGCCAGCAGCCTGGGCAGGTTCAGCCCAAGCAAACCAGTTCCCGCCGCCAAAACCGACCGGCGGGTGAGCTGGGTGCCTTGCGCGATCTGTCGGCTCAGGCGAAGCATGGAGAAAACCGGCGCTGAAAACGGCTTGGGGCGACTTGCTCAGTATCGACCAAGCGAGAACCCCGGTCAAAGGAAAACCGCCAGGCAAGGGGGGTGTACCATGGAATGGTTGCATCTCCCCACATGCCGGGTGCCCCATGTCCATCCTTATCGTCGGTGCCGGCCCAGTCGGCCTCACCGCGGCGGTCACGCTGCGCAAGATGGGCGTGGAATGCCGGATCATCGATCAGGCTTCCCAGCCCACCAACCAGTCCCGTGCTGCGATCATTCACGCCCGCACTCTCGAGATTTTTGAACGGCTGGGTCTGGCTACCCCGTTTCTGGCCGAAGGCGTGCGTGTCCACGGCATGCAGGTCCGGTCGGGCTGGGAAAACGTCCTGCTGGATGTCACCCTGGCTGGCCTTCCCACCGAATATCCCTTTTTCCTGGGACTCAACCAGACGGCCACCGAGCGGTTGCTCACCGCGGAACTCGAACGGCTTGGCGGGGTGGTGGAACGCTCCGTCACGCTGACCGGCCTGGAGGAAAATCCCGGTGAGATGACCGTCACCCTGAAAAAGGAAAACGGGGAGGAAGCCAAGGCAGGCTTCCGGTTTGTGGCTGGTTGCGATGGCGGCCACAGCACCATCCGGCACCAGCTCGGCCTGCCCTTCGAGGGGGAAACCCTCGACACCCAATGGATCACCGCCGATGTCCGCATCGATTGGGATTTCCCCGGTGACAAGGCGCTGGGGTGCCTGTGCCCAAACGGGTTGGGGTTCATCGCCCGTATGGACAGGGACCGCTGGCGGATCATCCTCAACGCGCCGGACAATATCCCCATCCCGGCTGATCAATGGACCCTCGAGAAAATCCAGGCCCTGTGCGTGGATCGCTTCGGCATGCCCCTGCGGCTGCATGATGCGGCCTGGATCAGCCCGTTCGGCGTGAACACACGCATGGTGCCACGCATGCGCGTGGGGCGGGTTTTCCTGGCAGGTGACGCTGCGCATGTGCACAGCCCCGTGGGCGGCCAAGGGATGAACACCGGCATCCAGGACGCCTTCAACCTGGCGTGGAAACTGGGCATGGCCGCAAAGGGTCAAGCGGGTGACCGGCTGCTGGACACCTACCACGAGGAACGGCACCTCAACGCCAGCCGGCTCCTTTCACTGGTGGGCCCGGCCACCCGGGTGGTGAACTGGCAGGGGTCGTGGGCCGTCAGCCTGCGCAACACGGCATTGAAGCTGGCCGGCATGCTGGGGGCCGGCGGCATCATGGCCCGCAGGGTCAGCGAACTGGATGTGAATTACCGGGGATGCTCCGGTTTTGGCGAGCATCTGCCGTCGCTGGGTGAATGGGTCAGCGAGGTTACCCACCATGAACCAGCCCCCTGGATGACCGATTGCTGGGATTTTTCAAAGGGTCCCAAACCTGGGGAAAGGGCCCCCGAAGCGCACGGCCTGCTGAGGCACCCCGGGGACTTGGGTACCCGTATGCACACGGCCTGGGCCAACGACCTGCGCTGGCACCTGCTGGTGTTCACGGGGGTGCATCCTCACCCGGACCGTTTCAGCCACCTGACGGCGCTGGCTGACCGGGTGGGGACGTTGTTCGGCGACACCATCACCACACATCTCATCTGCCCCAACCTGCACGAGCGGTCGAATGTGTGGATCGATTCAGGCCTGGAGGCCCACCACGCTTACGGTGCCCGGCAGGAATGCCTCTACCTGGTCCGGCCCGACGGGTATGTCGGTTTCCGGAGCCAACCCGCCCTCTGGGAGCCATTGAACGCTTATTTTTCCAGTGTTTTAGCGTGAAGATGCCAGAGGTTGGGGCGGGAAGGCCGATAGATTAAAATACCTTCCAAAGTGTAGCCTTCACCGGGACCGGGTATCCCCATGCGTTCCCCGCTTCTCAGCCTGATATTTGCCAGTTGCCTGGCGGGTCCCGTTGTCGCCAGGGAAGGGCCCACGGGTGACACCGCTTATTTCGAGAAAAAAATCCGCCCGCTTCTGGAACAGCATTGCCTGAAGTGTCATTCCGAGCAAGCCAGGGCCGCGGGCAAACTGCGCGGCGGCTTGCTGCTCGATTCGGCCCAAGGGTGGAAAACCGGCGGTGACACGGGGCCGGCTATCCTGCCAGGCAAGCCAGCCGAAAGCGTGTTGATCCAATCGCTCAGCCACGCCGGCGATCTGAAAATGCCCCCTTCAGGCAGGCTGCCCGACTCGGCGATCACCGAATTGACCGAATGGGTGCGCCGCGGCGCACCCGACCCGCGCACCGGCGCGATTACCCCCGCCAAAACCACGGGCCTCTCACTGGAGCAGGGGAAAAAATTCTGGTCCTACCAGCCGGTGGCCAAACCTGCCGTGCCGGCGGTGCGGGACACAGCATGGCCTGCCGGACAGATTGACCGGTTCATCCTGGCAAGGCTGGAGGCGGAGGGCCTGCGTCCGACCGCCACGGCCGACCGCCTCACGCTGTACCGCCGATTGAGTTTCGACCTGACCGGGTTGCCTCCCGACCCCGCCGCCGCGGAAGCCTTCGCCCGGGCGACGGATCCGATGGCTCTGGAAAGGGCGGTGGACTCGATGCTGGCGTCGCCTGCCTTTGGCGAGCGTTGGGCCCGCCATTGGCTGGATGTGGCCCGGTTCGGGGAGAGCGTGACGCTGCGCGGCTTCATTTTCCCCAACGCGTGGCGCTACCGCGACTTCGTCATCGACGCGTTCAACCAAGACATGCCGTACGACC
>CAWUOE010000098.1:0-10198 GCA_963923355.1 uncultured Gemmataceae bacterium
GTACCCACGGCCGGTCCTATATCGAGGGGGAATCGATGGGCCATGTGGCCCGCACCGTTCTGGCACAGGCCCCATGCTCGGTGCTCCTGTCCCGCTTGCATCAGGGATCGGACAAACAAAAGGATTCGGCCCAGGCAAAGGCGCTGGTCAACTGACCGGTTGATCTGGAGCGGCCGCGGGTTTGATCTTGGCTCGGCCGCCCTCCAGGCTTACACGCCCGGCGGCCAGTAAAGCCACTGCCTCGGGATATGCAGTACATTCCGCTTCGAAAACCCTGGCTGCCAGACTCTTGGCCGTGTCGTCCTCCAGGACCGGCACGACTTTTTGCACCAGGATTGGCCCCCGGTCGTAGACTTGGTCCGCGAAATGGACGGTGCAGCCGCTGACCTTCACCCCGGCATCCAAGGCTGCCTGGTGAACCTTCTCGCCATGGAACCCCTTGCCACCAAAAGCTGGCAGAAGCGACGGGTGGATATTCAAAACCCGGCCCACCCAGGCATCCGGCAAGGGAAGCAGGCGTAGAAATCCACACATCAGGACAGCCTCGGCCCCGTGACCTCCACACCAGGCCAGCAAATCTGCACCCCAGGTTGCCCGGGCCGCCAGGTCCTTGGGGGGTTCTGACACGTGGACCGGAAGATGGGCAAATCCAGCCTCGCGCGGACGCTCCAGCCCACGAACCCCCGGCCGATCCGAGGCAACGCAAACCACCTCCCCCGCCAAGGTGCCTGCCTTTTGCCGTTCCAGCAGATTCAGGAGGGTGGTTCCCCCGCCGGAAAGCAGCACACCCAGTTTCAATTTCCCGGCCATATTCCTTCCATACCTCGTCGCTCCACACTGAAGTCTAGCGTATGGGCAACCCGTTTCCTGGTCCTTGATCAAGTACAATCAACGCTCTGGTGGTGACCGGGGATTGTCCGGCACCGACGCGCAAACACCGGCGTCGCGCCCGCCTGCCGGCGACGCCTTGGGACGGTTCCGAATGCTTCCATCCGAACTGCTGGTCAAAGGGGTTTTTCTCGGCCTGGTCTTCCATGCCGCCCGTTTGTTGGGTCTGGCGGATCACGTCTGCTGGCGGGAGCTGGGCTTGATGCTGGTCACCTGCGCCGGAGGCTGGGTACTGGGGGCCTTGGCCACCTTGGGCCGCAAGCGTCCGGGCAGCCTGGGAAACCGCCTGTTGCTGGGCCTGCTGGAGGACGGCTGGCTTCCCCAAGCCGGCCTGTTGGTGGGATTGGGAGCCGGAATTCTCGCCTTCGCGCATCCGGTGGGGGATGCCGATGCGGCTGGGTGGCTGGTCGGCCTGACTGTGGCCGGGGCGATGCTCGGCTTTGTCTTCGCCATCCTGCAGCAGGTGCCCAGCCGGTCGGCCAGGCTGGGCGTGGGGGCGTTACTGGGCCTTTTGCTGGTCGCGGGGATGGGCCTTGCCTTGGGCCTGTGGGGTCCCGAGGGTTTCAACCGGGTTAGGCCGACAGGTTGCGTGGTCGCCGGCCTCTGGTTACTGGCGGCTGCCATCCTGCACATTGGTCTCGTGGTGGCCAGCCAAGAGCCTGAGTCAGAGGCGGAGCTGGGATGCGTCACTACTGTCCTTCCCGGCTTGGGTATCTACCTGGCATCGGGTGCAGCAGGCTGGGGGCTGGGCCTTGGGTTGCTCATTCCCACCCTGGCCTATCTGTTGTTGGGTGAGGGGATCGCCGGGCGAATCCGCCTCGGTAAACTCCTCGCGCGCGCCCGATTGAACATGGCTGCGGGCAACTGGCGGGCCGCATTGGGCTGTTCTTCGCGCGCGCTGGGCCTCGATCCGGTCAACCCCCGCGCCTTGGCCGATTTCTGGCGGCTCACCTCCAAACTGGACACGGATGAACTGTTGGCCGACACCAAGGCCCGTTCGCTGGTGAGGGCGGAGCGGTGCCTTGAATGGGTGGGCCGGCGTCTCGCCACCAACCCGGGGCCAGGCGGACTGGCCGAATGCGACCGGATGTTGAACCTCGTCGAAAAACTGGATCCCTCCCTGATTCCCCAGGCCGAATATTGGCGGGTGGTGGCCGACCTCCATGCGGGCCGCACCGTAGAGGCTGCCGGCCGATGCAGGATGCTGCTGCAATCCGGCGATAGCCATGAAAATGGTGAAAACTCCGCTCTGTCGCAGGCACGCAGGCAGGTTTGGTTGCTGGCCCTGGCCTGGAATGACCGACTGCGGCCGGAAGTGGCAGAGCCCCTGTTGGGGAATCGCCCCGCCGCGTTGCTGGAAGCCTGGGAGGCTGTGGAACAGGCCTTGGAGGCTGATCCGGAAAATCCCCGCCTGCGCGCTGCCTGGCGTTCGCTGGTGGAAAAACTGGACGAGGCCCGCCACGGCCCCCTGCTCGACAAAAGCGGTCTGGGAATCGATTGGCGTCGGGTGGAAGGCTTGGGTGTGGGCATGCTGGAAGATCCCAACCGCCGGGCTCGCGGGTGCGAACTGGTGCGGTTGTCGGCTCTAGCCAATCCGGGCACCTCGCCCTCTTCCCTGATCGCGGTGGCACGGGCCCTGCAGTCGGCCGGGGACGAGCAGGCCGGTATCGACCATTTCCGCAGGGCTGTCCACCTGGGACACCGGCAGGGCCCCGCCAACCTCGCAGCCGAGGACCGCGAGCTCTTCTGGCGCGCCGTGAAATACCTGGCCGAGGTGGAGGAACATCGCGAGAACTGGCCCGAGGCCGCCCGCCTGTGGTCCCTCTACACCGAGAACGATCGAAGCGGGCTGGAAACACTGCGCAAGCTGGCCGAGCTGCATGAAAGGATGGGCGACCCGGCCCAGGCTTTGCGCGCGGTGGAAAAAGGACTGCTCTATGCCTCCAAGGATGCCGATCTGCTCGAGCGCCGTGAGCGGTACCTGTGGTCTATCACCCCCGAGCAGGTTCAGGGATCCCCTGAAATGTTCAAGGGAATCATCGACCCCGCGTTCTGTGTCGAGCGTGCCCGGAAGGTGCTGGATGCCAACCAGTCCGACCCGGAGTGGGTGCGCTTCGCCGAGCACCTGCTGCGCCTGGCGCTGCTGGTTCGCCCCGACCACCTTCCCAGCCGCCAGATGCTGGGAAGGGCCCTGACCCGGCTGGGCGACCGCGATGGGGCTGTGGCCCAATGGGAAAAGGTGCGGGCCGACAAGCCTTCCAACTGGGTGGAGGGCGAGTCCGACGAGGCGTGGCAGCGCGCCAACCAAGCATTGGGTGATGCCTACCTCGAGATGGGCCGCTTTCAGGATGCCATCGACTGCCTGGAGGACTTCCGCAAGTCATCGCGGTCTGGCGCCAACACGCTTTTCAAGCTGGGCCAGGCCCACGAGGGGCTGGGCCAGTACCGCCAGGCTCGCAAGCACTTCCGCGAGGTGGAGGGATTTGAGGGTAACCCGCTGGTTTGGCAGGCCCGGGAGGCTTTGGAACGGATCCGTCAGGCCGAGGCCGGCCCGCCCGGTTAGCGACCGGGGATGCCCTCGTTGGCGAGGGTGAGCCCTGCTATCATGCAGGGACCTGTCCGCGCGTGAAAAAGAGTGGGCAAGTCCGGGGCGAAAGCGTGTTTTCAGGCCAAGGTGGGAGGCCGGGCATGGACAGTCCTGCTCTCGACGAACCCGGCCGCTGGTCGCTTCCGCTCTGCCGTGTTTTTGGCATTCGCATTCGGGTCCACGCCCTTTTTCTGGTGGTGTCGCTGGGATTGGTCCTGAGGGCCGGTTTCTCCCATGCGGACGAACCGGGCATCTGGGGCGTCGCCTTGGCCATCCAGATGATGCTCTTCGCCTCCGTGCTGCTCCACGAATGGGCTCATGTGGTCTTAGCCCGCTTGGTGGGGGGCCATCCGGATTTGATCCTCCTGTGGCCCTTGGGCGGTTTGGTTCGCCATGAGCCCGAGGCTGACAGCCCCCCGGGCGCGCGGCTATTGGTGGCGGTGGCGGGTCCGCTGGCCAATCTCATGAGTTGTGTGGTCTGCGCCCTCGCCCTGTTCGCCACCGGCTTCCAGCCGACGCTGGATCCCTTCCATGACCCGCTGGCCTCGCAGCCGGGCATGACAGCGGCCGGCATGTTCCTTTCGCGCCTGTTCTGGATCAATTGGATCCTTTTTTTATTCAATGCATTGGTACCGGCGCTGCCGTTGGATGCTGGCGAGTGCGTGGCAGTTCTGGCCGGCGCGCGCGCGGGTGAACGGTCGGGAACCATCGCCGCCGTGAAGGCGAGCCTGTGCGCCCTGCTGGGCTGCGCCGTGGCGGCCGTGGCCCTGAATGATGTCCTGGGCCTGGTGCTGGCGGTGGTGATCTGGATTGCCGCCCGTCATCGCATGGCCCGGCTGGAATCGGTGGACGAGTTCGTTTCCGCCGATGCTTTCCCGGGGGCCACCTCGCTGGAAATGGTGCCCGAGGTTCCCACCCGCTCGTGGTGGACACGATACCGCGAGCGCGCCGCCGCCCGCCGGCAGGAACTCGAGGCGGAGGCGCTCAAGCGGGACGAGGAGCGCATGGACGGTCTGCTGGAAAAGTTGCACCGCGTGGGCCGCGACGGCCTCAGCGCGGAGGAACGGCGGTTCATGGAACTGTTTGCCAGCCGCTGCCGCGACCGGCAGTCCGGGGCCCGGGGTTGAGGCGGCCAGTCCGGAATTTCACAGGTGTTGTCCGGGATTGAAAGGTTTTCAAAGCGATGTCCACTGGAGCGAAGATCGAGCCCCGCACACTCAAGGGATTCCGCGATTATCCGCCGGCCCTGATGATCCCCCGCGAGCACCTGCTGAACACCGCGCGGACCGTCTATCGGCGGTACGGTTTCCTGCCCATCGACACCCCGGCGCTCGAGTACGCCGAGATCCTGCTGGGCAAAGGCGGCGCCGAGTCGGACAAGCTGGTCTACCGGTTCAAGGACCATGGTGACCGGGATGTGGCCCTGCGTTTTGACCTGACCGTGCCTTTCGCCCGCTTTGCCGCCCAGCATGCCGGCCAGTTGGGGACTCCGTTCAAGCGCTACGCCATGGGGCCCGTCTGGCGCGGCGAAAACACCGGCCACGGGCGTTACCGCGAGTTTTGGCAATGTGATTTCGACACCATCGGCACCGTATCGGTGGCCAGCGATGCCGAAACGCTGCTGGTCATACATGATCTGTTGGACTCGCTGGGAGTGGGTGGCTTCTCCATCCGTGTGAACCACCGGCAGGTGCTCAACGGCCTGCTGGAGAAACAGGGACTGGCCGCCAGATCGGTCGAGGTGCTGCGCGCCCTGGACAAGCTGCCCAAGGTGGGTCGCGAAGCTGTCGTTGCGGAAATGGCCGCCACTGCCGGGGCTTCCACTGCCCAGGCCGAGGCTATCCTCACGCTCGCAGGGCTGGAGGGGCAGCCCGCGGAAATCCTCAACCGGTTGGAGAAAGAGCTGGAGGGCAGCGCCCGCGGATTGGAGGGTGTTCATCGCCTGAGGGACGTGCTCGCGGTGGCCAGCCAGGCGGGTGTGTCCCCCGGGAGGGTCTCGCTGGATCTTTCCATCGCGCGGGGCCTTGATTATTACACCGGTCTTATCTTTGAATCATTCCTCGATAAGTTGCCCGGTATCGGCAGCGTCTGTTCCGGGGGCCGGTACGACGACCTGGCCGGTTTGTACACGAAACAGACCCTGCCCGGCGTGGGTGCCTCGCTGGGGGTGGACCGCCTTCTGGCGGCCCTGGAGGAACTGGGTTTGCTTGCTGGAAAGGCCGTCACGGCCGACCTCCTCGTGTTGCAGTTTGAGGCGGGATATCTGGGCTCTTGCTACGGACTGGCGCGCAAGCTGCATGCGGCGGGCGTGGGGGCCGAGGTCTATCCCGAGGCCCGCAAGCTGGGCCAGCAGTTGCAGCAGGCCGAAAAAAGGGGCTTCCGCCTGGCGGCTTTCGCCGGTCCCGATGAGCGAGAAAAAGGCCTGTGGAAGCTGAAGGACCTGTCCAATCGTGAGGAGCAACTGGTGCCCGAGGCCGATCTGCCCGGGGTGGCGCTCGGGCGGTTGGGGCGGTCCTGAATCGGGGAATCGCATGCTGGAGCACAACCATTACGAACGCGCCGCGGCTGCCTGGCTCAGGTCGGCGGGGCTGGCGTTCGTCCCGGTGCATGAACGCCAGCGGGCCAGTCTGGGAGCCCTGGAGGGTTCCCAGGAATCTTCCACGGTCAAAAGCCCGGATTTCCTTCTACTTGGTTCCGGCGGCTCATCCTTCGTGGTGGATGTGAAGGGACGACGGCATCCCTCCGGTACGGCCGCCTCCTATGTACCCACCGCAGCCGACCATCAACCGGGCCCTTGGTACCAACAGCGCGACACGCGCAAGAAGTCGGGCGGCACCTGGGAGTGTTGGGTCACCCTCGATGACCTCGACGGACTTGCCCGATGGTCCACCCGCTTGGGACCGGGTTGGCAGGGCTTGTTCCTGTTCGTCTACTGGCTGGACGACGGGCTTTACATTCCAGAAGGGCCCGACCTGTTCCAGTTCGATCGCAGGCGGTACTTGTTTCGTTGCGCCGAGTTGGGTGAGTTCAGGCAGGCCATGCGCGTGCGCAGCCGCTCCTGGGCCACGGTGGATCTGCCAGCCCGCGCGGCCCGCCGGGTGATCAAGTCCCTCGGTCAGGTGGATGGATTGCGGCCTGTTTCGGCTGCCGGTCTTCAGGGGGTCGGCTGGTGAGTGGTGTCATGCCGGGTCTGGTGCCCGGACTCAATCGCATGCGTCCCGCGGTCCGGATCGAGGCACTGTCCTTGCCCATCCGCCAGGCAGTCGACAGGGCCGGTGCCCTCGGTGCCCGCGCGGTTCAGTTCGAGGCTCGCGGGGACCTCACCCCAAGCAACCTGTCGGGCACCGGCCGGCGCGAATTGGCATCGCTGGCCAGATCGCGCCAGTTGGAGATCGCCGCGGTGGCCTGCGGTCTGCGCCGGGGACTGGCCCATCCGGAAGACCTGGAAAAAAGGATGGAGCATGTGCGCCAGGTAATCGCCTTGGCGGCAGACCTGGGCACCAATCGCGTGGTGCTGGAAGCCGGGCCGGTCGGCGATCCGAAATCCGAAGACTGTTCCCGGCTGTCCGGGCTGTTGGTGGATCTGGCCCAGGTGGCGGTGAAGCGTGGCGTGATGCTGGCGCTGCCAAGCGGGCTGGAATCGGGGGCCGACCTAGCCGCATTGCTGGGCCGCATCGACCCCGAGGGTGCCGGTGCCGCGTTTGATCCCGCAGCCCAGGTGACGGGTGGTTTCGCCCCGATGGGGGACCTGGCCGACCTGGCGGACAGGTTGGCGCTGGTGGTGGCCGCCGATGCCCGCCGCGCCCGCGCCGGTCGCTCGGCCGAGCGACTGAGTGTGGGGGCCGGCGAGATCGACTGGCTCAACCTGCTGGAAAGCCTGCGCGATGCCGGGTACACCGGATGGCTGGTGGTGGATGGTGAAACCGACAATCCCGAAACCGCGCGCAAAGGCCTGGCAGCCTTGGTCCGCCTGATGGGTCTCGCCGGGGTCTGATTTTTTTCCTTTCCTGATCCAACCTCTCTGGAGTGGCAGATGAACCGTGGCAACGCACGCAAGCGGTGGATGATGGCCTGGGCAGCCGGGGTGACGCTGGTTTGGGGTGACTCGGGTGTGGCTCAGGACGCCGCCAAGAAGCCGGAGCCGCCCAAGGCTTACCTGAAAGGCGAGGAGGCTGGGATTTCCTATACCCTGCAGGGGGAATATGCCGGCGACAAGCTGGGCCTGCAGGTCATCGCCCTGGGCGGTGGCAAGTACGAGGGTGTGCTGTATGAGGGCGGGTTGCCCGGCGCCGGCTGGGATGGCAAGCCTCCCTACAAGGTCGCCGGAGGCGAGTTCAACGACGCCGTCATCCTGCGCGGCAAGGCCAAGCGATTTGTCGAGGTGGCGGGCGGGCTGGCCCAGGTGGTCGATGGCGGCCCCGCCAAGGTCACCCTGGAGAAGACCGAACGCAAGAGCCCCACGCTGGGCAAAAAACCGCCCGAGGGGGCCGTGGTGCTGTTCGATGGCTCGTCGGCCGACGAGTGGAACGGCGGCCGGCTGGATGTTGAAAAGCTGCTGATGGAAGGCGTGGTGTCGAAGAAGAAGTTCAACGACTTCACGCTGCACCTGGAATTCCGCACGCCGTTCATGCCCGCGGCGCGCGGCCAGGGGCGGGGCAACAGCGGGCTTTACTTGCAGAACCGCTACGAGTTGCAGGTGCTCGACAGCTTCGGTCTGGAAGGCCTCGACAACGAGTGCGGGGGCATTTACCAGATCAAGCGGCCGCAGGTGAACGCATGTCTGCCACCCTTGGCCTGGCAGACCTACGACATCGATTTCACCGCCCCACGGTTTGACACCGATGGCAAGAAGGTGAAAAACGCGATCCTCACAGTCCGCCACAATGGCATCCTCATCCACGACAAGCTGGACCTGCCCAAGCACACCCCCGGCGGCGAAGGGAAGGAATCGGCCGAGCCGGGTCCTTTCGCACTGCAGAACCACGGCGACCCGGTCCGCTTCCGCAACATCTGGGTATTGCCCCGGTGAGCCGGCGAAAGCAGCCGAGGAAGGTGGTCATCACCGGCGGCCCCTGCGCCGGCAAGACCTCGTGCCTGAAGGCGCTGGTTGGCCGGTTTCCCGGCCGGGTGGCTGTTGTGCGCGAGGCATCGACCCTCCTGCTGGAGACCGGGGTGCCCAAGCCTTCGGTGGATCCGCCGGGCATGGAGCCAGGGCATTGGCGTATGCTGTTCCAGTCCCGTCTTATCGCGCTGCAGCAGCACCTGGAGGCCGAGGTGCATCATCTGGCCGAGCATGCCGGCATGGAACTGGTGCTCTGCGACCGTGGTTTGCTGGATGGGGCCGCCTACTGGCCCGAGGATCGCGAGCACTACCTGCGCACCCACGGGCTCACGCTCGAGCAGGCGATGGACCGCTACCACGGCGTGGTTTGCCTGGAGTCTTTGGCGGTGGGCCAGCCGCACCTTTACGGGCGGGGTGATGACCCGACCCTTTTGGAAGGCCCCGAACTGGCCCGCCAGGTGGATCAACGCATTCGCACCGCCTGGAAGGGCCATCCCAACCTGGTCCAGATGGACAGCCACCCCAGCCTGAACCAACTCATCGAAGAAGTGAGCCTGGCGGTTGGCGGCATGTTGCAATCCTAGATCTCCTTCGGGCGGTAATCCCATGCTAGTGCGCGCGGTTCTTCTCCTGGTTGTTTCAGGCGGCTTGGCGATGGGGCAGGACTTCAGGCCGGCCTCAACCTTCACCGACAACGCGGTTCTTCAACGCGAGGCCCCGGTGCCGGTGTGGGGTTGGGCCAAACCGGGCCAACCGGTGACCGTCCAGTTCGCCGGGCAGGACAAGCAGTCGACCGCCGGGTCGGATGGATCGTGGCGGGTGAACCTCGACCCGATGCCGGTCAGCCGCACGGGGCGCGAGATGGTGATCGCCTCGGGTGGCGAAACCAGAACTCTGAAAAACATCGTGGTCGGGGATGTCTGGCTGTGCGGTGGCCAGTCGAACATGGAATGGGGCCTCGGTGGATGTGATGACCAGCCCACCATTGATGCCGCCAACCATCCGCTCATCCGCCATTTCAGCGCCAACCTGAATTTCGCCAGCCACCCTCAACCGGAGACCCGGGGCAACTGGCAGCCCCTCACACGGAACCTGGCACCCTTCGTCACCGCGGTCGGGTACCACTTCGCCAAGCGGGTTCACCAGGAGACGGACATACCGATCGGCATCCTGCAGAGTTGTGTCGGTGGCACCAACATCGAGCTGTGGCTCAGCGAGAAGACCCTGCTGGAGAACCCCTCGCTGGCCTCCTACGCCAAAACCATGCGCGAATCCCTTAAGCAATACGATAACGACCTGAAAAAGACCCTGCCCGCCATCGAAGCCTGGTCACAGGCGGCGCGGTCGGCGGCGAATGAGGGACGCATGGTTCCCCGGCCCCCGGCCTGGCCGGAGTTTCCCTTCGGTGAGCGGATCGCTCGGCCCCGGTGTGTCACCCTGCACAACGGGATGATCGAACCGCTGATCCCGTACCGGATCAAGGGGGCACTCTGGTACCAGGGGGAGAGTAATGCCAACGGGCCGGAGGCCGCCCGGCTGTATGTGGAAGAGCAGAAGGCCCTCGTCGCCGATTGGGCCCGCTATTTCGTGGGAGGTGCCCCATTGCCCTTCTATCAAGTGCAGTTAGCGGCTTGGGGCAACCCCAAGGAGGACCCGGGAGT
>CAWUOE010000099.1:0-10070 GCA_963923355.1 uncultured Gemmataceae bacterium
GATTTTCGGCTTCGCTCGGCCCTGCGCGAAATTGCCCGGAAACTTGAAAAACCGGCGCGCCTTACCGCCATGCAGGACATCCTCATCTGTGATTTGGAGGCGGCTGACAAGGCTGTTGTGGAAGCGATCCTAACCTCCCATGGGGTGGAATTGCCTGAAAAGGTCTCCCTGGTGCAGCGCTACAGCCTGGCTTGTCCCGCGATTCCCACCTGCGGTCTGGCAATTTGCGAGTCGGAAAGGGCTTTGCCTTCCGTTGTGGATGATTTGGAAGATTTGCTGCGTGATATGGGCTTGGAGGATTCTGCCTTCACCATCCGCATGACCGGGTGCCCCAACGGGTGCGTTCGACCCTACCAATCGGACATCGGCCTCGTGGGGAGAAGTGGCGACAAATACCTCCTTTATTTGGGTGGACGACTGGAGGGGGACCGTCTCAATTTCCCGGTGAAGGACCTGGTCGGCCGGGATGATGTGGCCAAGGTTCTCCGACCTGTTTTCAGTGAGTACAAGGAAAACCGCAGGGCTGCCGAATCCTTCGGGGATTTTTGTGACCGGTTGGGCCAGGATCGCCTGAAGGCTTTGACCGCAACGGTTGTTTGAAGGCGGACCAGCAAGAATACCGGGGTTGGCCATGCGGATTTTGGTGGTGGGAAAAGGCGGGCGGGAGCACGCCTTGGCTTGGAAATTGGCCCTCAGCAATCGCGCCGACAGGGTCTATGTTGCTCCCGGCAACGCCGGTACGGACGGCGGGCCGGGTGGAAAGCTCGCCTCGGTGAAGGTGGACCAGGACAATTTCGATGGCCTCGTCCGTTTTGCCAAGGACGAGAAAGTGGGATTGGTGGTCATCGGTCCGGAAGATCCACTGGCCAGGGGAATCACCGACGTCCTGGAGAAAGAGGGGCTCCGGGTCTTTGGCCCCTCCAAGGCCTCGGCTCAACTGGAGGCCAGCAAGGTCTATTGCAAGGAACTGATGCGGCAGGCTGGTGTGCCCACCGCCGATTTCAAGGTTTGCGACCATCCCCAAATCGCACGAACCTACATCGACAGCCGGGATTATGACCTCGTGGTCAAGGCGGATGGTTTGGCGGCGGGCAAGGGAGTGATTGTTTGCTCCGGCCGCGATGAGGCATACCGTGCGATCGACCGTATCATGGTCCGTGAGGAATTCGGTGCCGCCGCCGGCAGGCATGTTGTGGTTGAGAAAAAACTTTCCGGTCGCGAGGTGAGCATTCTTGCCTTGGTTTCAGGCAGATGCATCCTTCCCCTAGACCCCGGTCAGGACCACAAGGCCCTGTTGGACAATGACAAGGGGCCCAACACGGGGGGCATGGGGGTCTACACGCCTGCATCCTGGCTGACCCCTGAATTGGCGCACCAGATTGACGAGGAGGTCTTTGTCCCCACAATCCACGCGATGCGCAGGCGCGGTGCCCCCTACAAGGGTTGCCTCTTTGCCGGCCTCATGATCACGCCCCAGGGGCCGCGTGTCCTTGAATTCAACTGCCGGTTTGGTGATCCGGAGACACAACCCCTCCTGATGCGTCTGAAGACGGATCTTCTGGATTTGATGGACGCCGTGGTGGACGGAAAATTGGAGCAGTTTGAGGGGAAGGTCGATTGGGATACAAGGCATGCGGTCTGCGTGGTGGCCGCGGCGCCCGGCTACCCTGCCAATCCCAGGAAGGGTGACCAAATCACCGGGTTGGACGAGGTTTCCGCGATTCCTGATGTCCAGGTGTTCCATGCCGGCACCAGGCGCGAGGGTAATCGCGTTCTGACCGATGGTGGTCGTGTCCTCGGGGTGACGGCGTTGGGCGAAACATTGGCTGAAGCCCGGCAGAAGGCGTACGAATCCATCAAAAAAATCCAGTTTCGCGGAATCCAATACCGCTCGGATATCGGTTTGAGGGACCGCTGATCCCTTGATTCCGCCGGGCCCGGGGGATAGGCCAATGGACTTTTTTTTCCAATCCATGGACGGGCGGGTCTTGGTGAAGGCCACGCCTGTCCTGGTCTTCGTGCTTGGAATTCTCGCACTTGCATACCGGTATTACAGCGCTTTCCTGGCCGCAAGGGTTCTGTGCCTCGACGATGCCAACCCCACCCCGGCGGTTCGTCTGTCGGACGGCCAAAATTTCCATGTGACCAACCGGTGGGTTCTGTTCGGCCACCATTTCGCGGCCATTTCGGGGGCCGGACCGTTGATCGGACCGGTGCTGGCCCTCCAATACGGTTACCTGCCCGGATTGTTGTGGTTGGTGGTCGGTGTATGCTTGGCGGGCGCCGTTCAGGACATGGTGGTCTTGGCGGCTTCGGTACGGCGTGATGGGAAATCCCTGGCCGAGATAGTCAGGGCTGAGATGGGGCCTTGGGCGCACCTGGTCGCTAGTTCGGCCATCCTTTTCATCGTGATCATCGCTCTGGCTGGATTGGGATTTGTGGTGGTCAAGGCTTTGGGTGGCGAAAAGGTGGTTCTCCCAGCCAACATCGTGCTTTCGCCGGCACCGGGAACTGCATTCGAGGGGCTTGAAAACGGAAAAGGATGGCAGGTTCCCGGTGGAGCCACCATTCAAATGCCGGGTGATGCGGGGCAATTCGTTCGTCCGGAGCCCTTCACCCTTCAAACCCCGGATGGGGTAAAACCCCCATCTTTTTCAGGCCCTTGGGTGTTGCCGGCGGGCTCAGCCCAAGTGATCCCGGGGAGTTCGTGGGGCCTTTTCACCATTGCCTGCACCATACCCATCGCCTTGCTGGTGAGTGCCCACATGTACTGGCTTCGTCCGGGGAAGGTCCTCGAGGCATCGCTTTTGGGGGGTGCCTTGGTTTTGGCGGCGACATGGTTTGGGAGTTTTGTGCCGGGCTCCCGCTTCGAGACCTGGTTCCAATTGAGCCAAGGGCAAACGGTCTTCGTCCTCTGTGCCTATGGTTTTATCGCCTCCATTTTGCCGGTTTGGTTGTTGCTTTGCCCGCGGGACTATATCTCCAGTTTCTTGAAAATTGGCACCATAGCCTTGTTGGTGGTAGGCACCTGCTTGGCAAACCCCCTTTTGTTGCATCGACCGGTGGAGCCGGTTTTCGCGGAGGGTGGGCCGACCTTCAAGGGTGGCATGTTTCCCTTTGTTTTCATTTGTGTGATGTGCGGGGCGGTTTCCGGTTTTCACTCCCTCGTTTCCAGCGGCACCACACCCAAGATGGTGGGTCGGGAGAAGGATGTCCGACTGATCGGCTACGGGGCGATGTTGTTGGAGGGGGTGGTGGCGGTGGTGGCCCTGATTGCAGCCGCCTCCCTGGATCCGCGCCTCTATTACGACATCAATGTCGATCTGCGGAGGGTTCCGGAGTTTCAGGGGCAAATGGACAGGTTGCACCAGGAATTGGGGCAGGCCGGAAACATTCAGCACCTCAATATTGCGCAGGTCGAAGAGCGGGTTGAGGAGACCCTTCGCGGTCGGGTGGGAGGAGCAGTCACCTTGGCGGTCGGAATGGCCCAGATTCTCACCAAACCGCTTGAGGATCTCGGAGTAAAAGACTCCACGCTGTTTGGTTACTGGAAGTATTGGTACCACTTCGCCATCATGTTCGAGGCGCTTTTTATTCTGACCACCATCGACACCGGAACCAGGATTGCCAGGTACCTGGTTCAGGAAACCATGGGACGGGTGCACCCTTCCCTGGGGCGCCCCGCTTGGCTTCCGGGGGCCATTTTTGCCAGTCTTTTGGTTTCAGGCGCTTGGGGCGCATTGGTTGCAACCGGGTCGATAGACACCATCTGGCCCATGTTCGGAATAGCCAATCAGCTCTTGGCTGTGGTCGCCTTGGCCACCGTGGCGGTCATGCTGGCCGGAACCTCCCGAAGGGGGTTCCTTTGGGTGTTGCTTGGTCCGATGGTGTTCGTTTTGTCCACCACCATGACGGCGGGTTATCAGATGGTTTTCATCCGATTTCCGGCAATGATGCAGCAGCCGGCGACCCGTTTGGCGGGAACCCTTTCATTGGCCGCGACTATTTTTGTCATCAGCACCGTGGGAGTTTTTCTGGCGTTTGCAGTCGCTAGAATCGCGGACCGGTGTTCAGGCAAAATGAATTCCGGGAGTTTTTGATCAGGATCCGGCGGGCGCCGGTTGGACCGGTTGATTCATGTTTGCCCGGAAGGTTGTCATGTCTTGCCGCTTGATCATGATGCCGGCATTTTTATCCGGCCGCACACCCATGGTGTAGATTCCGAATTTCCCGCTGTTTACTTCGGTGATGTAGAGGGCGGACTGGGACTGGTTGACCTGCCCTGTGGTCATCAGGAAACGCGCATCCTGCCGCGGGGGAAGGCCGAATTCCTGGACCAGATCCACCTCGGCCCATCCTCGGATGGTTCCTGTGGAATGATCGATCACGGTACCCAGCAATCGCCCGCTGCGGTAATCCAGAAGCCAGACACCGTCACTGGGTACACGGGTGTTGACCAGCACTTGGCCGGTGCACATCACGTAGTCGTCGTGCCGGTCGTTGGAAGCCAAACCATGGGCTTTGGTTCCCAAAAACTGGATTCCCAAAATGGTGGCGGCCCCCGCAAGCACCCCCAGAAAGAAAGTTGAGGATTTGATGCCCAGGATCATTGGCTCGCATCCCTTCCGTGTGACAGCTTGGCAGTTTGAGTCCGATGGATGTCAATTGGACCGTGTTTACCTCCAACCAATCCGGAAAAGCAACACCAGAGTACAGTTTTGATTGGCCCGTATAGCAGAAGGGCTCAGTTGCTTTCTGGGTTTGAAGGGATAGGGTGTTGAATGCTCGATTCTGGCTCTTCCTTGTCAATCCCAAACGTTTTGCTGTATGATTGAAGTGCTGAATGAAAGGGCGCTTTTCCCCGTAAAAACGGGGTTGGAGGGGGATGATGACCTCGATTTTCGCCATTATGGGCATGCCCGCCGGTACCGAGTGGTTGTTCCTGCTGGTTTTGGGCGTGCTTTTGTTCGGTCGCAAGCTTCCTGAAGTGGGTCGTTATTTGGGCAAAGGCATCGTTGAATTCAAAAAAGGGATCAAAGGCATCGAGGATGAACTGGACCCGGCCGTGACATCTCGGTCAGAACCTGCCCCCTTGGAAAACTCCAGACCGCCTCAAAAGGTTCAGGTTTCTGCTCCCCGGTTTGATGACAGTCCGGTTGCCAAGGGTTGACAATCCCGCAATCCATGGCAAGTTAGCTTTATCCTTTGGGGGCGCTTAACTCAGCGGTTAGAGTGCCATCCTCACACGGTGGAAGTCATAGGTTCGAATCCTATAGCGCCCATAAAAGCATCAGGCCCGCCATCATCGGCGGGCCTGATGCTTTTATGGAATCCTGTTCTCTTTGGCCCAGGAATTACTCTCCCAGGAACCACCAACGCTTTGCCTTGGCTCCGTAACTGAGTCCGAACCGATGCATGCCAATCCGGGTCACCTCGGCAACGGCTTTTTCGATGTCATCCGTGACCAGCATCCGATCTATGTCTGCCTGCTCGATGGTGCCCTCGGCGACGAGTTTGTCCCTCATGAAATCCAGGAGCGGTTGCCAGAATTCAACACCCATCAAAACCACGGGGAACTCCTTGACCTTTCCGGTTTGCACCAACGTGGTGATTTCAAAGAGCTCATCCAGCGTGCCGAGTCCTCCAGGAAGCACGAAAAAGGCGTAAGAATATTTGATCAGCATCGTTTTACGGACGGAGAAGTAATCAAAATCAATGAACTGGTCCAGATAGGGATTGGGTGCCTGTTCTTTTGGCAGCAGAATGTTGCAGCCAAGGGATTTTCCGCCCGCCTCCTTGGCTCCCCGGTTCGCGGCTTCCATGATTCCCGGGCCGCCGCCGGTCATCACGGTGAATCCCGCTTTGGCCAAAGCTGACCCGACATCCACCCCGAGTTGGTACCATTTGCTTCCGGGGGCAAACCGGGCGGACCCGAAAACTGTGACGCAGGGACCCACAAAATGCAGGGTGCGGAATCCCCAGATGTATTCCCAAAACATCCGGAATGCTTGCCATAATTCCGAAAGACGGCGCTGGGGCCCCTGCAAGAAAGTCTTGGCTTCCGGGTCGTCCTTGCGGACCACCTTGCCCCACCGCTGGGTTTTCAGAATCGTTTGACCCGCCCCAGGTTTTTCCCCCGGGGTCGGCGTTTGGGTCGAAGTCATCTAGTTCACTCCACTGGCTGCCTAGAGTGTAGGGCCGATGCTCCAGGGGGCGAATTCCTCGTCGCCCACCCCGGCCAGTTCACTTTTTGTTTTTTTGCCACTGGCAACTGCCAGAATTTCCTCAAAAATGCGACTCCCCACGGCATGGACTGATTCGCCCTGCAGGATCGTCCCCGCGTCAATGTCCATGTCGTCCACCATCCGGGTGTACATGGGGGTGTTGGTTGCGACCTTGATGCAGGGCATGGGCTTGCATCCGAAGACCGACCCGCGGCCCGTCGTGAAGACCCCGATGTTTGCACCGCCCGCGCAGAGTCCGGTCATGCTGACCGGGTCGTACCCGGGCGTGTCCATGACGACAAAACCCTTTGCCCTGATGGGTTCGGCGTAAAGGACCACATCCACCATGGGGCTGGTGCCCGCTTTGGCCACGGCGCCCAGCGATTTTTCGTAGATGGTGGTCAACCCGCCCGCCTTGTTGCCGGGGGATGGATTGTTGTTGATTTGGGCGCCGAATACCCCGGTGTACCATTCCCACCAGCGGATCCGCTCCAGCAGCTTTTCCCCCACCGCCCGCGAGACCGCCCTGCGCGTCAGAAGGTGCTCCGCCCCGTAAATTTCCGTGGTTTCCGCCAAGACGGTGGTTCCACCCTGGGCCACAAGCATGTCGCTCGCCACGCCCAAGGCCGGATTGGCCGTTACACCGCTGTAGCCATCCGATCCGCCGCAATTGGTCGCCAAAATCAGCTTGTCCGCACCCAGTCTGGTCCGTTTCTGGCCCGAGCAGTGCTTCAGCAGTTCGGTCACCGCGGAAACCCCCGCCTCCACGGTTTTCTGGATGCCGCCCTGATCCTGGATTTGCAGAACGTTGGGTTTCGGTTTGCCGGGTAAACCGAGTTGGACCAGGTTTTGATTTTCAATCAGATGGCTGATTTGGCCCGTCTCGCATCCAAGCCCCAAAAGGAGATAGGCCGCAACATTCGGGTGGTTGGCAATGCCTGCCAGGGTCCGGTTGAGTTGCAGGTGATCGGGGCCGCCATACTGCATCGCGCAACCGGCTTTGTGGGTGATGGCGACCACGCCATCCACGCCTGGATATTGAGACAGTATTCCTCTTTTGTCCAACTCCTTGACGATATATTTGCTGGCGCTTGCGGAGCAATTCACCGAGCTGATGATGGCGATGTAGTTCCGGGTACCGTAACGGCCATCCCCCCGGTCGAACCCATCGAAATGGCTTTGGGTTTCCGGAACAGGGAGGGGATTCGCATCCACGCCAAATTGGTATTCCCGTTCGAAGGAGCCGGCCTCGAGGTTGTGGGAGTGGATGTGGCTGCCAGCCGGAATGTCGGTGGAGGCGAAGCCGATTACCTGGCCGAATTTCCGGATGGGTAGCCCCTTCTGGATATCCAGGCAGGCGACCTTGTGCCCGCTAGGAACCCTGTCCCTGGATATCACGGGCGTTTCAGGCCCACCGAGTCTGGTACCGGGAGCTATGTCCCGGCAGGCGATCATCACATCGTCGTTTGGCATCAGCAACAGTGCTGATGGTACATCGCTTGCTGAATTCATCAGGGTATCCAAAACAAGAACGCGACAAGGCCCGGGATTTTCCTGGTGGCCATGCCGCGCGTTGGGAAAGGCTATGGTTACTGATTACTCTGGATTCTCGGCGACCTCAAGCTCATTGATGATTTGCCGAACGCCCGGTGTCAGGCGAACCATCGTCTCCGCGATTCTCCTCTCCCGCGGACTCGGGACCTTGCCCCTTAAAACCAGGGCTGGCCCTTGGCTCTCCACCTGGATGGCGTAATCCCCCTGAAACCTTGCCGTCCTGGATAGCACATCCTGGGCCTCGGCCTTTACCCGCGGGGGCACGATTCCGGGCGAATTGGGACCAGCATTCCGTTCCTTGCTCGGCATGTCGAAAAGTGGTTCAGTCACGTAGGAATTGACACGTGCCGTGGACCCTCCCATGCCCGAGAAAGTCGATGCGCCGCTCCCGGATCTGGAGCCTGAACCCATAGTCATTCCCCCGCGTGAACCGGTCATACCCATGCTGGTTCGCCCGCCCCGGCTGCTGGAGCTGCTGGAGGAACTGGAACCCACCACCGGTTGACCGAAAGTGGTGGTTTGGGTGCCACCGAAGGTTTGGTTGGCATATCCCAGTCCTTGGGGAGACGCCATGAATTGACCCATGAACGAACTGGAGCCGACGGATTGGTTGCTGGTGTTACGGGAGTTGCCGGTGGATCCAAACCCAACCCCGCCACCGGTGAAACTGAAACCTCCCCCTGTGGAACTACCCTGGCCGGAGTTCACAAAAGATCCCCCTCCACCGCTGGAGGAAGACCCCATGGAAGAGCCCATCGAAGACCCCATGGAGGAGCCCATCGAAGACCCGCTGGAGGAGCCCATCGAAGACCCGCTGGAGCTTCGGCCAGAGGAAGAGGTACCCTGGGCGTGGGAGGCACCAGACCAAATTCCAAGCAATCCAAGGCCAATCAGCAAACCCCAACCATTTTTCAAAGGCGTAGGGAATCTGGTCATCATCCTGTCCTCCCACAGCATCGTCGGAATTGGATCGATCCCGAGACCCTCAATCCCTATTCTGACCCAATACTTCCATGGGGGCAATTCGGTGGTAAGAAATTATCATCGGTTACTAATGGTTGAATCGGTTGTATGTCTGGCCAGATGCTATGATATCTTAATGATATTTTAGTGAACAAGATTGGGTTCAGGTATCGTGAAGCCTTTTCGAATCGGCCTGTTGGGTTTGGGCACCGTGGGCGGCGCCGTTGCCAAAATGCTTCTGGAAAACCCGGATCGTTTGGCAGACCGTTCCGGGCGTTCCCTGAAGCTAGCAAAAATTCTTGTCAAAGACCCCGGTAAGGTGCGTCCGGTTGGGATCCCATCGGGAATGATCACAACCGATTTGGCTGAAATACTAGGCGATCCGGGCATTGATTTGGTGGTGGAGTTGATGGGTGGGTCGGATACGGCCCTTTTGGCGATCGAGGGGGCATTCCGGGCCGGCAAGGATGTGGTGACGGCCAACAAGGCGGTCCTGGCCCACCATGGCAAACGCATTTTCCAAACCGCCCGTGACCAGGGAAGGTGTCTCGCCTTTGAGGGGAGTGTGGGAGGCGGTATACCGATTATTGCCTCGCTACTCCGTGGATTGGCTGCCAACCGGATTGTGGCTATCCAGGGGATCTTGAACGGGACAAGCAATTACATCCTGTCCAGGATGTGCGAGGAGGGATTGGATTATTCATCAGCCCTCGGTGCGGCCCAAAGCCACGGCTACGCCGAGGCCGATCCAACCCTGGATGTGAATGGAACCGATGCGGCCCACAAATTGATGGTTCTGGCCCAGATCGGGTTCAGGGCCGATGTGGGTTTGGATGAGATTCCACGGCGTGGGATCGATCAGGTGGACAGGTTGGATATCCGTTACGCCGACGAATTGGGATACACCATCAAGCTGTTGGCCGAGTGTTGGAGTTCGGACAATGGGCTTGCGATGCATGTTGCCCCGGTGCTTCTCAGGAAATCCACGCCATTGGCCCAGGTTCGCGGCGCCTATAATGCCATCCGCGTGGTGGGTGATGCGGTCAGTGACACGCTTTTTTACGGGCTGGGTGCGGGCGGAAAACCCACGGCAAGTGCGGTGGTGGGTGACATCATCACGCTGGCGATCGGAAGGGAATTTGCACTGCACCAGACAGGCCGTTTGTGGTCGGCCAATGCCGCTCCAGTCCGGATGGTCCAGCCTGGTGGCATTTGCAGCCGCTTTTACCTGCGTTTGTTGGTTTCGGACAAGCCCGGTGTGATGTCGGGTATTTCAGGTGTGCTGGCCAGGCACAACATCAGCATTTCTTCTGTCATACAGCATGAAAT